>CALGAJ010000264.1 GCA_937951975.1 uncultured Desulfotignum sp. | reverse complement strand
GACCGCCGGTGCTGTTCTGGATTTCCGGCCGGAGCGCAACGGCCTGAAAAACGAAGTCAAGCGCCTGGAAAAAAAAATGGCTGCCGGGTCCCGGTTCATCGTCACCCAGCCGGTGTATGACGAACCCACGGCGAAAACCCTGGCAGATGCCTGCGCGCACCTGCCGGTGCCCAAAATCATGGGGATCCTGCCGCTGCTGTCCTTCAGGCACGCCGCATTTTTACACGACAAGGTGGACGGCATTGCCGTGCCGGAGGCTCTTCGCCGGGAGATGGAAACATCGGCTGATCCCGTCAGGACCGGGACGGTTCAGGCGAAACAGATGATAGAGATCGCGAAAACTTATTTTTCCGGGGCCTGTGTGATGCCGCCGTTCGAGCGGTTCGAGATCCTGAAAGACATTTTGTAACGGTAATACCGGGTTGCGGTCACACCGGACCGGCATGCTTTTCCGGGGGCAGGATCTGCTTGATTTTAAATGAATACGCCTGCTCGGGCCGGTCTGAAAAAAAATCCGCCAGGGTCTGGCGGATCGACTCGAACGCGATATCTTCCCAGGGAATGTCTGATTCGGAAAACAGCCGCACCTGGGTGCTTTCCTTGGTGGGACCGAAATCATTATCCAGCAGTCTTGCCCGGAACATCAGATAAATCTGATGAACAAATACGAGGTTGAACATGCGGTAAGGGGCGATGATGCTCACCCGGGACCGGGTTTCCTCCAAAGTTTCCCGCACCGCTCCCTGCTCCACGGTTTCTCCGTTTTCCAGATAACCGGCCGGCAGGGTCCATTTTCCCTTCCGGGGTTCAATATTTCTTTTGCACAGCAGCACCTGATCTTCCCGCATTGGAATGCAGCCCACCACCAGTTTGGGATTGTCATAATGAACATGGCCGCACCGGTCACATACCGGCCGGACATGATCATCATCCTCAGGTATCCGGGTTGTCATTCCCGCTCCGCAGATACTGCAGTATTTAATACGCATTTTTTGTTTTCTCTGCATTTTCCTTTCCGCTGTCCTTGCCTGATCCGTGATTGGCACTGCCCGCTGCCACCATCCTTGTTTTATCCCTAACATGAAAATATCTTTGAACACAACCCTGATCCCCTGACAAACCGGCCAATTTGACAAAACAAACAGGAGTCTATATATTTATTGGCATGAATTCACTGTTAACATGCGGTTTGTTCCTGTTCAGTTCACAACTCTGAACGTCCAGGGGATTTTCTGACCCCCTGTAGCCCTATTTTTATTTTAACCTAATTTTATCTTTCAACAGGAGATTTTATGTGCGGCATATGCGGAGAAATATTTTTCAACAGGCAACCCATTTATGAAGATTCCGTCATCCGGATGAACCAGGCCATGGCGGCCCGGGGTCCTGACAATGAAGATATCTATCACGGCATCTGGACCCTGATGGGGCACCGCCGCCTCAAGATCATCGATTTGAGTGATGACTCCAACCAGCCCATGATCGATCCCAAACTCGGACTGATTATCGTGTACAATGGGGCCATTTACAACTACAAAGCCCTGAAGAACGAACTCATCGAAAAGGGATACACCTTCCATACCACCGGGGACACGGAAGTAATTCTCAAGGCGTATCACGCCTGGGGCAACGACTGTGTCAAGCGGTTCAACGGGATGTTCGCCTTTGCCATCTACAACCAGGCGGATGACCAGGTGTTCATGGCCAGGGACCGCCTGGGCATCAAACCCCTGTATTTTCACAAAACCGAAAACAGCCTCTTGTTCGCCTCTTCATTGCCGGCTCTGCTGGCCTCCGGAAAAATCAAACCAGAGATTTCCGCCCAGGCCCTGCATTTTTATCTGACCTTTCATTCCGTGGTGCCCGCGCCCCACACCATTGTGTCCGGTATTGAAAAACTGCCGTCCGCCACCTGGGCCGTGGTTTCCCAGGACGGCACCATGACCCGAAACACATACTGGCATCCGGTATTTCAGCGGGACCGGGAAGAAGAGAACTACACGTTTGACGACTGGAAGAATCTGGTGAGCCAGACCCTGATGACATCGGTGAAACGCCGGCTGGTGGCGGATGTACCCGTGGGGGTGCTGCTGTCCGGGGGCCTGGATTCCAGCCTGGTGGTGGGCCTGTTGGCCGAAGCCGGTCAAAAGGACCTGAAGACCTTTTCCATCGGGTTTGACAGTGTGGGCGACGAAAAAGGGGACGAGTTTCTGTATTCAGACATCATTGCCCGGCATTTTGCCACGGACCACCATAAAATCCAGGTGAGCGGCAGTGAAGTGCTGCCGTCCATGCCCGCCTGTGTCAAGGCCATGAGCGAACCCATGGTCTCCCATGACTGCATCGGGTTCTACCTGCTGAGCCGGAAAGTAGCGGAACATGTCAAGGTGGTCCAGAGCGGCCAGGGCGCGGATGAAATCTTCGGCGGATATCACTGGTATCCGCCCATGATGGAAAGCGCGGACCCGGTAACCGACTACCGGACCGTGTTCGGGGACCGGTCCCATGACGAATTCCTGGAAATGGTCACGGAAGCCTTCCATGGAGACGACGTCAGCACCCGGTTCATCCGGGATCATTTTGATCTGCCGGGGGCCGACACCCCCATTGACAAGACCCTGCGCCTGGATACCCTGGTGATGCTCGCCGAAGACCCGGTGAAACGGGTGGACAACATGACCATGGCGGCCGGCCTGGAAGCCCGGGTTCCGTTTCTGGACCACGAGCTGGTGGAGCTGGCAGCCAAAATCCCGGCACAACACAAAGTGGGGCACGGCGGCAAGCACATTCTCAAGGAAGCGGCCAGATCGGTCATTCCCAACGAGGTGATCGACCGGCCCAAAGGCTATTTTCCGGTACCGGCCCTCAAATACCTGCAAGGGGAGTACCTGGATTTTGTCACAGGCATTCTGAACACCGACACCGCCCGGGAACGGAACCTGTTCAACCGGGCGTATATCGACACGTTGCTGGCGGCCCCGGAATCCCATATCACGCCGCTCAAGGGTTCCAAGCTCTGGCAGGCGGCCCTGCTGGAATACTGGTGCCAGCAGCACGGCATTTAACCCATTAAGGAGCAACAAGGCATGGGAAAATCCAATTACCGCCTGGAACGGGGATTCGGCCAGTCTTTGAGAAACTGGGAAAAACTCAAGGGGCCGGCCACAAAAGGCATGATATCCGATGCATATGTGGAAATGGGATGGGGGCGGCTGGTGTTCGGCCACACCTTTGAGGACAACGGGCGCATCGTGGAGACCATGACCCAGTATGGATACGACCGGAGGGATATTGCCATGTACATCATCGATCCCCATGTGGTGGTGTCCCTGGCGCCGGACAAGCTTTTCCTGGACCCGTCCCACACTTTCCGGCTGTGGTCCCACGATTACACCATGGACTCCCGGAGCCGGAATCCGTTTGTGATCCAGCGGGTCTCCACCCGGAGAGAAGCCCGGGAAATCAACCGGATTTATGGAGCCTGTCATATGAAAGGGGCGGATCCGGACTTTATCCTGGACAAGCGGGCCAACAGACTGCGCACCTATATGATCGCCAAGGACCTGAGCAATGACCGGGTCATCGGCACGGTCACAGGCGTGGATCATGTGGCTGCGTTCAACGACCCTGAAAAAGGAGCCAGTCTCTGGTCTTTGGCCGTGGATCCCCAGACCGATTTTCCCGGGGTGGGCAGCAGTCTGGTGCGGCATCTGTGCGAACACTATTTCACAAGGGGCCGGGCCTTTGTGGACATCAGCGTGATGCACGACAACAAAAAAGCCATCGCCTTGTACGAAAAACTGGGGTGTCAGCGGATTCCGGTGTTCTGCATCAAGCGCAAAAACCCCATCAACCAGGACCTGTACACCGCTTCCCAGCAGTATCCCGGGCTCAATCCCTATGCCCGTCTTCTCGTGGATGAAGCCCGGAAAAGAGGAATCCGTATCGACATCGTGGACGAGGATTTCGGACTGTTCACCTTGACGCTGGGCAGCAAGACCATCTCCTGCCGGGAATCTTTGTCCGATCTCACCACGGCCGTGGCCATGACCAAATGTGATGACAAGCGCCTGACCCGGAAACTGCTGGCAAAAGAAAATATCCGGGTGCCGGCACAGATCCGGTACACAGACCCGGATGCGGCGGTGTCGTTCATGGAGCAACACCAGACCGTGGTGGTCAAACCGGCCCGGGGGGAACAGGGCGAAGGCATCAGTGTAGGCATCACCGATCCAAAGGACCTGAAAACCGCCATTGAAAAGGCGCAAAACGTCTGCAGTGACGTAATTCTGGAGGAACTGGCCCCGGGGCAGGACCTGCGCGTCATTGTCATCAATTATGAAGTCGTGGCCGCCGCGGTGCGCAGGCCGCCGGTGATCCGGGGCACCGGGACCCATACCGTGAAACAGCTGATAAACACCTACAACCGCCGGCGCATGGCGGCCACGGGCGGGGAAAGTGCAATCCCCATGGGCGAAGAAACCCGCCGGTGCCTGGCGGAACAGGGCCTGGAAGAAAACTCAGTCCTGGACAAAGACAAAGAAGTGACCGTACGTAAAACCGCCAACCTGCACACCGGCGGCACCATCCATGACGTCACGGACGAGCTGCATCCGGAACTGGCAAAGGCCGCCGTTGCCGCAGCCCGGTGCCTGGAAATTCCGGTCACGGGCCTGGATTTCATCGTCCCGGATGTCCGGGGCAAGGACTATGTGATCATCGAAGCCAATGAACGTCCCGGCCTGGCCAACCATGAACCCCAACCCACAGCCCAGCGGTTCATCGACCTGCTGTTCCCGGAAACCGCTGTCAAACACAAGGAATAACTTCCATGTCCTGCATCCGCATCGACGAATCTTATCTGATTCACCAGCTCAAACAGCTCTTGAGCATCCCCTCTCCTGCCGGATATTCCGACCAGGTGGTCCATTATGTGGGCAGCCAGCTGGAAAAATTGAATATTGAATTTGAAATCACGCGACGGGGCTCCATCCGGGCCACTTTGCCCGGAAAACAGAACACCCTGGACCGGGCCGTCACCGTGCACCTGGACACCTTAGGGGCCATGGTCAGCCGGTTGAAAGACAACGGCAAACTGGCCGTCACCCCCATCGGCAGCTGGTCCAGCCGGTTTGCCGAAGGGGGCCGGGTGACCATTTTCACCCAGGCCGGTCCGAGGCGGGGCACGGTCCTGCCGTTGAAAGCGTCGGGCCATGCCTGGGGGGATGCCGTGGATGCACTGCCGGTGAGCTGGGACCATGTGGAGCTGCGCGTAGATGAGATCTGCCGCAACCAAGAGGATCTGACAGCAAACGGATTTGACGTGGGCGATACCATCGCGTTTGACGCGCTGCCGGAAATCACGGAAAACGGTTTCATCAATGCCCGTCACCTGGATGACAAAGCCGGCGCCGCCATCGTGCTCAGTGCGGCCAAAGCCCTGGTTGACGCCAAAGCGGTCCTGCCCGTGGACTGCCACCTGATTTTCACCATTTTTGAAGAAATCGGGTTCGGGGCGTCTGCGGATGTGTATGCGGATGTCTCCGAGATGGTGGTGGTGGATTTAGCACCGGTGGCACCGGACCAGAACGCGTCGGAATACACGGCCACCATTGCCATGAAAGATCAGACCGGCCCGTTTGATTATCATCTGTCCCAAAAACTGGTGGCTCTGTGCCGGGACTGCGATATTGACTTCCAAAAAGACGTGTTCCGGTATTACCGAAGTGATGCGGCCTCCGCCATCGAGGCCGGCCATGATGTGCGCACCGCCCTGGTGGGATTCGGGGTGGACGCGTCCCACGGATATGAACGGACCCACCTGTCTTCCCTCACGGCCACGGCCCGGCTCA
>CALGAJ010000263.1 GCA_937951975.1 uncultured Desulfotignum sp. | reverse complement strand
ATACTATTCACCGGAAATTCATGAAGCCGCTTTTGTGCTGCCTTATTTTGCCCGAAAAATGCTTGAGAACCTATGATCCGGGGACTGGAGAGTCTTTCAGATAATTTTTTGCCAGTCTGACAAAGGAATCGATCTGGCGGGTTTGCCAGCTCTGATCATACCCCAACGCCCGGGCCATCAGGCTTGCCACTTCCGGTGCCATGTCCATGGCGGCCCGGGCATCCAGCACCAGGGCCCGGCTGCGGCGGGAAAGGAAATCCTCCACCGTCCGGGCCATCTCTTTTTGCACGGCCCAGATCACCTCTGCCTTGAGATAAGGCAGATCCGGATGCAGCTTTTCCCCCAGACCGGGATCTGTCTGGATCATTTTTTTGAGATGAATGGCATCTGACCCGTAATAATGAAGGGGGTCGGTTTTGTCAAAATGCTTGAGCCATCCGTGGATCCGCAGTTTTTTAGTCACACATTCCCGATCGTCCAGCCCGGCCACCAAAAGGGCCTGGTTCACGGTATCTTCAGCCATTTTCCGGTATGTGGTCCATTTGCCGCCGGTGATGGTCACCAGGCCGGATTCGGAAACCAGCAGAGAATGGTCCCGGGAAATGGAAGCTGTATCCTGTTCCTTACCGGTATTCACCAGGGGGCGCAGCCCGGCAAACACGCTTTTGATATCCCGGGGCCCGGGATCTTTGGACAGATACCGGGCCGCGTGCGTCAAAATGAAATCAATCTCCTCTTCCAGGGGGCAGGGCTCCAGAGAAATCCGGGACACGGGCGTGTCCGTGGTGCCCACCAGGGCCCGGTCATGCCATGGCACCACAAACAGGACCCGGCCGTCTGATGTCTGGGGAACCATAATCGCAGCGTCTCCCGGTAAAAAATCCTTGTCCAGCACCAGGTGTACCCCCTGACTGGCGGAAATGACCGGTTCTGCCCCGGGATTTTCCATCTCAAGAATCGAGTCGGTGAACACGCCGGTGGCGTTCACCACCACCCTGGCGTGAATCTCATGGGAGCGGCCCGTTTCCATGTCTGTGGCCACCACCCCGTCAATCATTTCTCCGGCCCGGGTAAATCCGGTGACTTTCATGTAGTTGACCGGGGTGCCGCCGCTGTCTGCCATGGTCTGGGCCAGGTTCACGGCCAGCCGGGCATCATCGAACTGGCCATCATGATATTCCACCCCGCCCCGCAGTTTTTCCGGTTCCAGCGTGGGTATCCGTTCCAGGGTCTCTTTTCTGGACAGATGCCGGGACGGACCCAGGCCCAGCTTGCCGGCCAGCAGATCGTACACCTTCATCCCGGCTCCGTAGAACGGTCCGTCCCACCATTCATAGCTGGGAACAATAAATGCCTGGTTGGTCACCAGGTGCGGGGCATTTTGGATAAGCAGCCCCCGTTCATGCAGGGCTTCAAGCACCAGTGAGATATTTCCCTGGCGCAGGTATCGGACCCCGCCGTGGATCAGTTTGGTGGAGCGGCTGGACGTGCCTTTGGCAAAATCATGCTGCTCCAGCAACAGGGTCTTATACCCCCGGGACGCGGCATCCACACCCACCCCTAAGCCGGTGGCCCCGCCGCCGATGACGAGCATGTCCCAGTATCCTTCAAAATTGTCAATGACTTCAATGGCCTGATCTCGATTCATATGCATCTCCCGGTATTATTTTATGATGATCAATCAACAGATGCAAGCGTTGAAATAATCAGACAAAAACGATTTGATCTCAACACGTTAAAATGATACAAGTTTTATTTATGAATACCTTAGCAGGCAGCACCATTCCTATAAACACGCAAGACAATCGGACACAAAATACCATGATCCCGCCCAACCGTTTCGGAAAGCTTTTGATGGTGGATCTGACCCGGCAGAAATGCCGGCGGGAGGACTGTCCCGATGACGCGCTGCCGTTTCTGGGGGGCAGAGGTTTCAATGCCTGGTATCTGCATCAGCATCTGGAACCCGGCACTGATCCGCTGGGGCCGGGTAATTGTCTGCTGTTTTCCGCCGGTCTGCTCACCGGTTCCGGCGCTCCTTGCAGCGCCCGGCTTCATGTCAACGCCCTGTCCCCGCTGACCGGGATTCTGGGCAGTGCCAACATCGGCGGATATGTCGGTGCCTGGCTGCGGTCCTGCAGTCTGGGTTCCGTGATTATCCGCGGCGCTGCAGTCAAACCGGTGTATCTGTATATTGATTCAACATCGGCCAGGCTTTTGCCGGCAGCAGAACTATGGGGCCTGGATACCTTTGCCGTCCAGGACCGGCTCCGAAAAATCCATGCGCCTGAAAAAGTCCGTATCCTGACCATCGGGCCGGGGGGAGAAAATCAGGTCCGGTTCGCCGCCATCATGACGGAAAAGGACCATGCCGCCGGCCGCACCGGTATGGGGGCAGTCATGGGAGCCAAACATCTGAAAGCGGTCGTGATAGCCAAAGGCGCTTACAAACATCTGCCGGCCGACACCCCACCCAAAAAACAGGCTGTGAAAACATATGTCAATCTGGTGAAAACCGCCCCGGAATTTTCATTCTTCTCCAAATACGGCGGGGCCGGATATCTGTCATGGGTCAATGAGTTCGGTATCATGGGCGTCAAGAACTACACCGGGATCGGCGTAACCGATATCGGGCCTGTTGACGGACGGAACCTGACAAAACAGATCGTCCGGTCGTCCGGGTGCGCCAAATGTCCGGTCCAGTGCAAGGCCGATCTGGTGATGGATCCGGCAAAACCGGATGAGATGTCCACCCGGCCGGAATTTGAACCGGTCATCAATTTCGGTCCCAAATGCGGTCTGTCGGACATGGCAGCCATTATCCGGCTGGACAACCTGTGCAACCGGCTGGGCCTGGACACCACATCCACGGCATCGGTGATCGCCTTTGCCATGGACCTGAACGAAAAAGGATTGATGCCGGATGCACTCAAACAGGACCTGGATCTGTCCTGGGGCCATGCCGAAACCATGGAAACCCTGATTCACCGGATTGTCGACGGTACCACCCCGCTGGGCCGGATGCTGTCCAAAGGGGTGCGGCATGCCGCAGAACAGATCGGAAACGGTGCCCCTGCACGGGCCGTCCATGTCAAAGGCCTGGAACTGACCGCCTACCACCCCAGCGCCATTATGGGAACAGCCCTGGGATATGCCGTGTCCAGCCGGGGCGGGGACTACAACAATGTCTACGCCTCCCTGGAATACAGCTGGTCCAAAGATCAGGCGATCAAAGAGTTTGGAAACGCACTGGCCGTGGACATCCATGCCACCGATGCCAAAGGCCGGCTGATCCGCAAAGCCGTGGTCACCAATATTCTGGTGGATACGCTGGGGCTGTGCAAAGTACCGGTGCTCTCTTTGCTTAAATCGTTCAACCTGGAACCGGAAATCGCTCTGGTCAATGCCCTGGCAGAAACGGATTTCTCATTGAAGCAATTGACGAATACCGGCCTGGCGATCGCAGCCATGGAAAGGCGCTTCAACCTGCGCCACGCGGACCCCCCCATGTCAGATACTCTCCCGGATATGTTTTTTTCACAAAAAGACAATCCTTCCGGGCTTACCAAAGAATCGTTCACCGCCATGCTGACTGAATTTTATCAGGCCATTGGGTGGGACGAAAACGGGGTGCCGCCGGACCCGGATACCCTGAAAAATACAGACATGGAAACGATTACTTAAAAATATCTTTGAAAGGAACGCGCGTGATTCAATCTTCCTCTACCAGAAGCCGGGCCGTGAGCATGCGGATTCTGACCGACGACCAGATCTGGGAAATCAAACAGGGGGCATTTGATATTATTGAAAAAGTCGGATTCAAATGCCGGCACGCCGGGGTCAAAAAGATGATGACCCAGGCCGGGGCATGGGTCAGAGACGATACCATCAAGATCCCCAAATACATCGTCCAGGGCTGTCTGGTCACGGCGCCCAAAGGATGGACCATTTATGACCGGAACGGCCGAAGGGCCCTGGAAGTGGAAGGAGAAAAAAGCCATTACGGCACCTCCACGGCCAGCCCCAACCACCGGGATCCTTTTACCGGAGAGATCCGGCCCACCAGCATCAATGATATTGCCCTGGGAGCCAAAGTCGCGGACGCCCTGCCACACATCGACTTTGTCATGCCCATGGGATCTTCCCAGGATGTGCCGGGGGCCGCTGCGGAAGTCCACGAGATTCCGGCCCTGTTTGCCAATACCGTCAAACCGGCGGCGTTTATCGGGTATTCACCCCTGGGATGCGAATACGTGTATGAAATGGCGGCCGTGATCGCCGGCGGACAGAACAAGCTGCGGGAAAGACCGTTTCTGATCCTGTATCCGGAAGCCATTGCACCCTTGTTTTTTCCCGATGACGTGGTAGACCGGATTTTTATCGCAGCCGACCGGTTCATGCCCCAGCTGCCCGGTTCCACAGTATCCGCCGGGGCCACCGGCCCGGTGACCCTGGCCGGCATGCTGGTGCAGATCACGGCCGAGGCCCTGATTCACATCACCATTGCCCAGCTGCGAAAACCCGGGTGTCCCGTAGCCATGAGCGGCAATGTGGGCATCCTGGACATGAAAACCGCGCTCATGACCATGGGGGCCCCGGAAAACAGCCTGGGCATCGCGGCCCAGGCGGAAATCGCTCAATCCTTCGACCTGCCCACCTGGGGCCTGGCCGGTGCCACAGATGCCAAATGCCTGGATGCCCAGGCCGGCCTGGAAGGGGCTTTTTCCATCCTGGCCCAGGGACTGTCCGGCCTGAACCTGATCCATGATGTGGGATACATGGCTTCCGGCATGGCCTGCTCTTTGGAACAACTGGTCATGGGAAACGAGATTGCAGGCATGACCAAACGGTTTGTGCAAGGCATCACGGTCACCCGGGACACTCTGGCCAGACAGATCATCGAGGATGTCGGTCCGGGCGGTCATTTCATCACCCGGAAACATACCCTGGCCCATTTCAAGCAGGAACTGTCTGTGTCAAAGCTGCTCAACCGCCAGACCATCGATGCCTGGAAAAATTCCGGCTGTCCCACCATGGATCAGCGGGTCCAGGAAGAAATCCGGTCCATTATCGAGACCCACAAGCCGGATCCGTTGAGTGACAAGATAATGGCGGAACTGGAGCGGCTCAAAACAGAAGGAGAAAAAGAAATTCTGGCTAAACGGGAAAAAAAATAAGTTTTTATTTTTCTTAAAAAAATGACTCCACAATTTGCATTACTCTGGAAAACATGTAATAAAAAGCATACGAACAAATAGCTTGGGTTTAATTGTTTGTATGAAACCATAAGCATCATTTAAGATAAAAAAAGGAGGCAAGCATGGAAAAAAGAATTCATCCGGCTGTTCACGACTTAAAAAGTGATATGGAAAAAGGCAAACTGTCCAGAAGAGAATTTCTGCGGTACTCAACCCTTCTGGGCGTATCTGCATTCACCGCCACCCAGATGGCCGGTCTTTCCTGGACCGCCAAAGCCTTGGCCGGAAACATCAAACGCGGCGGTTCCCTGAGAGTGGCCACCACACTCCAAAAAATTACCCATCCTGCCACCTATTCCTGGATTGCACCATCCAACATCATCCGACAGGTGGCGGAATACCTGACCTTAACCGACGGAAAAAACATCACCCATCCTTATCTGCTGGAAAACTGGGAAGCCAGTGATGATCTGAAAACCTGGACACTGAACGTGAGAAA
>CALGAJ010000262.1 GCA_937951975.1 uncultured Desulfotignum sp. | reverse complement strand
GAGCCACCGGCTCATAACCGGTCGGTCCCTGGTTCGAATCCAGGTGGGCCCACCAGCGGCATTCAGGCACAAAGCAGCATCAAAAAAAACAAGAATTGTGGTGTAAACCGTATGGATGAACAGTCAAATTCAAGTGACACAAGCAAAGGGGGGCAGGTCCAGCATGACATGCCTGTTGAAAAGACAACCCGGACAAAACACCTTTAAAGCGTGGCATCCAGCCACGCTTTTTTTGTTTTAAGGCGTTGAATTCATGAATCCTACCGTCAAACAAATCCTTTCACTGATCGATACAGATATTGCCCCATGGCATCTGGCAGAATCCTGGGACAATTGCGGGCTTTGTGCCGGAAATCCGGAATGGCCGGTTCAAAAGGTGCTGATCGGGCTTGACCCGGGCATACCGGTGCTCCAAGCGGCCCGGCAATGGCAGGCGGATATGATTTTAACGCATCATCCATTGTTTATCACGCCGGAAAAAAACATTGATTTCAGTGTGATGCCCGGTCTGGCCATTGCCTTGGCCGCCGTCCGGAAAATAGCGATTGTTTGTGCACATACCAACCTGGATAAGGCGGAAAATGGGCTGAATGACTATCTGGCCGACCAGCTGGACATCACGGTCATTCGGGCATTGGAAGCAGAAAATAAGGGGCAGGACTCTTCAGCTGCCCTGACGGGTCTGGGGCGTATCGGAACACTGTCAAAACCGGTTTCTCTGGCCCGGATGGCAGATCGAATCAAATCGCAGTTAAAAGTGCAGCCGGTGCGTGTGGTGGGGGATCCCGATCTTGTTATCCAAAAGATTGCGGTGTGTACCGGTTCCGGAGGCAGCTTGATTCCCGAATTTCTGGCATCCGGTGCCACCGTCTATGTGACCGGAGATATCAAGTATCATGAGGCCCGTGTGATCGAATCCCATGGCAGGGCATTGATTGATGTGGGCCATTTCGCTTCTGAAATCATTGCAAAGGACCTGCTGGCCCGCCGGTTGAACCAGGCAGTCACCCGGGCAGGGCTGTCTGTGGAAATCCGGGCATTTGCCGGGGAAACAGATCCATTTGTATCCATATAAGGACGTTTTATGAATCAAACATTGAAAAAAGAGATCGACACCTTGGTCCAGCTCCAGAAGATTGAATTGGAAATGAATCAGCTGCGGCAGGAGGTGGAAAAAGTGGAAAATGAAAAAAAAGAACTTGCGACCCGACTTAATGCATTTGAATCTGCCCTGGATGCAGAAAAACAGGCTTTAGAGCAGGTTCAGCAACAGTGCACAGACATGGAGCAGGAAATACAGGTGGTGAATGACCGGATCATTAAAAGCAATGAAACCTTGAGAATGGTCAAAACCAACAAGGAATACCAGGTGCTGCTCCGGGAAGTGGATGACAATAAAAAACGCAAAAACAGTTTGGAAGATCACGTGTTGACACTATACGAACAGCGGGAAGCCGCAGACGTTCAGGTTAATGAATCCCAGGCTCAGTTTTTGCAGCTCAAAGAGCAGATTCATGCGGAACAGGCGAAAATCGATGCACAGACGTCAGGGGATAAAGAGCGGCTGAATGAACTGGAAGAACAGCAGCAATCCATTGGTAAGTCTTTGGATCCTGTCCTGATGAACCGGTTCCGCCGAATTGCCAAAATGAATCAGGGGCAGGCAGTGGCCCGGGTCAGCAATGAAACCTGCATGGGATGCTTCATGAATGTGCCGCCCCAGCTGTGTATCGAAGTGCAACGGGGAAAACAGATGATTTCCTGCCCCCAGTGCAGCCGCATACTTTACTATATTGATGAACAATGAGAAGTTTCGGTCTGACCGGACCAGACGATCGCCGGGTCGATTCCGTCGGCCGGGAGGAAAGTCCGAACACCACAGGACAGGACGCTCCATAACGTGGAGTCGCGGTGACGCGAAGGAAAGTGCAACAGAGAGCAGACCGCCTGCAGTCTCTGACTGCAGGTAAGGGTGAAACGGTGCGGTAAGAGCGCACCAGTTTTCCGGGTGACTGGAAAAGCTTGGTAAACCCCGTCCGGTGCAAGACCAAATAGGGAAACGCTTGAGGGCGGTCCGTCCGAAGTTTCCGGGTAGGTTGCTTGAGGGGTACGGCAACGTACACCCCTAGATGAATGATCGTTGACCGGGTTTCGGGTAACCGGATCCGGTAACAGAATTCGGCTTACGGGCCGGTCAGGCCGAAACTTTTTAAACACAGAAGACTGAAAGTGCCAAAATTGTGCAACCATGATGGATACCTGTGATATTACCTTTCTGGAAAAAGCCAATATTTTTTCCTTTGATTTTCTCAAATGCATCCGATTCATTGATACCATTGAAGATGATTCCTATCTTTTCACCAAAAAACTGTATTCCAAACTGATCACCAACTCCCACATTCTGGAAGATTTCCTGGATTTTCACGGGGCCAAAAAAAATTCGGAATGGCTGTATTACAGAGAAATGTGCGCGCTGGTCCGGCATTTATCCCTGGCCTGTTATTCCCAGAGGCATGTGTTGAACCGGCTGCCGTTTTATCGGCTGGGCAGCCATCCTTTGGATCTGTTCAAGCAGGAAGCCACCGATACCCTTCAGATTCTTCAGGACTCCTTGAAATTGACGGCCCCGGTGATTCTAACCGAAGCCCGGCGGCTGAACATCACCATTCCCGGTTCCCGGTACAGCCTGAATTTTTTCCCGGGGATCACCTCCACCCAGCAACTGGATCACAATATCGATGACTTTACAGACAAGGACAATCAGAAAAAAAATCTGACCCGGATTTCCAGTGAATTTCTGGATGTGATCAAGGCGTTTGACCAGTTGTCGTTTTATGAACGATATGATTTAAAAGATATCCATAACCTGGTACCTGAAAAAATAAATGAGGTCATTATCCGCAGTTTTGAAATGCGGATACACAATATCCAGTCATCATTTGATTCCTATGTGGTGAAAACACTGTCCGAGGGAG
>CALGAJ010000261.1 GCA_937951975.1 uncultured Desulfotignum sp. | reverse complement strand
GTCTGGAGGGTAATGGTGAAACTGGTGCCCCGGCCTTCGGTGGAATCCACATACAGTTTTCCGCCGTGCTCCTCGATGATGCCGTAAACCACGGACAACCCCAGCCCCACGCCCTTGCCTTTTTTCTTGGTGGAGAAAAACGGTTCGAATATTCTGGAAAGATGGGCCCTGGGAATGCCGGTGCCGGTATCCTTGATCTGAATTTTCACGGCCCGCCTGTCAGAGCTGGTGCAGGTTTTCACGGTGAGCCTTTTTCTGGAGGCCTGGGCCATGCTTTCCACGGCATTGGAGATCAGGTTCATGATCACCTGCTGGATCTGGTCCTCAGACCCCTTTATCAGGGGCAGATTTTCTTCCAGCTCCTCGATGATTCGGATCTTGTTGAGACGCAGCAGATTGGCATTGATCATCAGGGTCTGCTCCATGATTTCGTTGACATCAAACCGGGTGACCTCGATCTTTGACTGCCGGGCAAAGGCCAGAAGGTTACCGGTGATTCGGGTGACCCGCCGGGTTTCGGTTTCCATCAGGTCCAGGTACCGGGAAAACAGATCCAGCTGCGACCCGGTGACCGCATCCTCCTTGAGTATCCGTTTGCACAGCAGCACCAGGTTCAGAATACCGGCCACCGGATTGTTGATCTCATGGACCACTGACGAGGACAGCTTGCCCAGAGACGCCATCTTGTCCTGGTGCAGCAGCTTTTCATGGGATTCCTTCAGCTGCCGGGTGCGCTCTTCCACCATTTTCTTCAGATGTTCCCGGTTTTTTTCCTCATCCGCCTTGCGCTGGGTGATATCCCGGCTGATCTCAATGAATTTGTGGATTTTTCCCTTTTTCTCCCAGATGGGAAAGATGGTCAGTTCCGTGTACCAGGTCTTGCCCGCCTGATCCACCCGGGACAGCTCCACCTGGCAGTGGCGGCGTTTCCGGATCACCTGATCCAGGGGACATTTTTCATGGCAGTTGGAGCTTTTCCGGGTCACGCGCTGAAACACCTCATAACAGGGCCTGTCGATCACCTCATGGCGACGGTACCCCATGCGCTTCAAAAATACGTCATTCACCTCCAGAATCTTCTGATCCGGAGAGATGATGAGAATAAAATCTCGGATACCGTTGAGAATGGTCTCAAATTCATCTTGGGGAATACCGGTCATGAAAACCCCCTTTGCCGATTCATCCGGCCCATGAAAGCGATCTTTTTTTCTAACACAGGCCGGGCTGAAAATACAAGCGCAAGTTCCACGGTTCCCGGGGGATACCTGCCGGCCGCCGATCCATCAATGGGAAAACCTGGCAGGATTGCCATGATACCAGATAGATTGTGGTATATTCCTACAATGATGTCGTAAAATCCGACAATCCATGGAACCCTGCTGCCGAAAGGCGAATGAACCGGTTTTTCTCCAGTTCATGACAGGCTATTGTAGAAAAATCCCACACCAACCGTGACCCGGCGGTCAGAAAGCCGTTCAAACAGAAAAGCCGGAAAAACCGCCCGGACCCGAGCACTTCTGTTTTTTTCCTTTTTTTCCCGTTTCTGGTACCTTTTTTGCTTTTTGTAATGTCAACGGCAAAGAAACAACGATCACCCGATCCCAAGGAGGTATGCCATGACAACCACAGCCACAAGACCTGTTTTCAAAAAAGAGATGTCCAAAACCGGCCCGGTCTGGAAAAGCCACAAAGATGTCACCCCCCGCCCCTGCCTCTGGATGCAGGCCGGAGTGACGGCCAAAAAGGCCTGCAACCAGTATTATGACTGCACCGGGTGCCGGTATGATGCGGCCATGGAAAAAGGAGCGGCAGCCGGCCGGCATCTTTCCTGGCAGGAAGCCATGCGGCGGCAGCCGGGCACCCAGCGCATCTGCCGCCATGCCATGACCGGCCGGGCCGACATGCGCACCTGCCCCATGAACTACAACTGTGACCGGTGTGAATTCGACCAGGTGTTCGAAGACACTTTGACTCATACCCGGGGCCATGACCCGTCGGCCTTCACCCGGATCAAGGGATTCGATCTGGCCACGGACTTTTATTTTCATTCCGGCCACACCTGGGCCGCCATTGACAGCGGCGGCGTGATCCGGGTGGGCATGGATGATTTCTCCTTCAAGGTCCTGGGGGGACCGGACAGTTTCGACCTGCCTCTGGTGGGGCAGGAACTGAACCAGGCAAAACCCGGGTGGGGTATCCGGAGAAAGGATTATCAGGCCGATGTCCGGTCACCGGTCAACGGGGTTATCACCCGGGTCAACGAGACCGCCAGGACAAGCCCGGGCCTGTCCCAGGACCATCCCTACGGGGATGGCTGGCTGTTCACGGTTCACAATGCCGACATCAAGGGCGCGGTCAAGGATCTGATGGATGATGAAAAGAGTGTTCCCTGGCTGGACAGCGAAATCACCACCCTTGAAACCATGATCGAAGAGATCACCGGGCCTTTCGCCACGGACGGCGGTGTGCTCAAGCCCGATGTATTTGCCGGGCTGCCGGCCCTGGGATGGGACCGGCTGACCCGGACCTTTCTGTAATCATTTTTTAAGGGGGTGTCCCATGGAACGATTGAAAAACACTCAGCGGACCACCCCCCAGTGCCTGTGGATGCAGGCCGGGGTGGTCCGGAAAAAAATGTGCCACACCGATTATGATTGTACCGCCTGCCGGTATGACCGGTCGCTGAACCGGGCGTGCCGGCAGAACCGGGAACTTTTGGAACAGGGCATCACACCGCCCGGAAAAAAAGGGACCCTGGTGTTCTGGAAAGACCGGCTCAAAACCCGGCCTCTGTCCCGGCAACCCTGCATCCACCACATGACCGGAAAGATCTCGTTCCGCACCTGCCCCAGAGCCTATCACTGCATGGATTGTGAATTTGACCAGTATTTTGAAGACCATTTCAAAATCCATACCGTGATTCAGCCCATGGCGTATCAAACCGTTGACGGTGTAATGCTGCCGGCTGGATATTACCTGTCCGCCGGTCATACCTGGGCCAGAATCGAGGATCAGGACAGGGTACGCATGGGGATCGATGATTTCGCGGCCCGTCTTTTAGGAGGGATTGACAGGGTGTCAACCCCGCTGATGGGACAAACCGTCCATCAGGGCCGGGCCGGATTCACCCTGTTCAAAAAGACCTGTCCCATCCGGTTCTCATCCGCAGTGACCGGGGTCATCACCCAGGTGAATCCGGCCATTGACAAAGATCCGGGGCGGATCACCGCTGCGCCCTATACTGACGGATGGGTCTGCATGGTCCACTGCCCGGACCTGAAAAAAGACCTCAAAAAGCTGCTGTTCATGGAAGAAAGTGTGTCTTTCATGGCCGGCCGGGTCAGGCAACTTCATGACCTGCTGGAGGAGTCCACCCGAATGAAAGCAGCAGACGGCGGTCATCCGGTATTCGGCATTCTGGACCATGTACCGGACACCCTCCGGGACCGGCTGATACACTGCTTCACGGGTCCATGACATTGAGACTGTCAGCCAGCAGAATACTGCAATACCGGCAGAAACGATTCATTTTCCGGTCCACATCCTCGATTTTCCGGCAGTAGTGCATGATGCAGTGAGGGTCTTCACAATGACGCAGATCAAAGGTATGACCCAGCTCATGGACCGCTTCCTTGGCAATCCGTTCAAGAATGTCCGGCATTCCGACGGATTCAAGGGACCTCATCAGGCGGGCCGTGGATATGACCGCGGCTTTTCCTCCCAGCTGGGCTTCTCCGTATACATGGGTGAGGATGGGAATGAACAGGTCCTTCCGGGTGACGGCCACCACTTTCAGACACTCCGGAGGGGCTGACCGGGCCAGTTTTTCCAAGATCCGGCTGGAATGATACTGGTCCCGCTTCACATCATAGGCAAACTCGATATCTGCCAAAAGCGGCTGTATCCGGGTTTGCCGCCGGAACACCGTTTCAATCTTTTGGGCCACCGCCCCGCTGATGTCTTCGGCAATTGTTCCCACCGGGGACACCACAATCAGATCTGCGGATAATTTCATGGACCAAATGCCTGTCAGTCCGGTTCCAGATCATACCGTTTGATCTTGTTGTACAAGGTGGAACGGTCGATGCCCAGAATGCCGGCTGCCCTGGATATGTGCCATCCGGTCCGGGTCAGGATACTCTGGATATGCTGTTTTTCAACCTCCTGCAGCGACACCCCGCCGGACGGATCTGAAGGGTCCGTGGCCGCGCCAATGGGCAGATCCTGGGGGGTGATGGTGCTGGTTTTACACACCACCACGGCCCGTTCGATGGCGTTGGACAGCTCCCTGACATTGCCCGGCCAGTGATAGAGCATCAGTTCATCCATGGCATCCCGGCTGATGCGCTCCACCCCCCGGTTCACTTCCCGGGTGAATTTTTCCAGAAAATGGGCTGCCAGCAGCGGAATATCCTCTTTCCGCTCCCGTAGCGGGGGCATGGTTAAAGAAATCACATTGAGCCGGTAAAACAGGTCCTCTCTGAAACGCCGTTCGGCAATGGCCCGGGCCAGATCGGCATGGGTGGCCGCGATCACCCGGAAATCCGCGGTAAGGGGCTGGGTGCCGCCCACCCGGTAGAACACCTTGTCTTCAAGCACCTGGAGCAGATCGATCTGCATGCGCATGGATATTTCGCCGATCTCATCCAGAAACAGGGTCCCGCCGGAAGCCATCTCCAGACGGCCTTTTCTGGTTTCCCTGGCATCGGTGAACGCCCCTTTCTGATGGCCGAACAACTCGCTTTCCATGATATGTTTAGGGATGGCCCCGCAGTTGACCGCCACGAACGGGCCTTCCGCCACCGGGCTGGACGAATGGATCGCCTTGGCGGCCAGGCCCTTGCCGGTGCCGGTTTCACCGGTGATCAGCACCGTGCTTTCCGTATCCTGAATATCCTGGATCAGCTTGAAAATCTTCTGCATGGCCGCGGACTGGCCGATCATGCTGTCAAACCGGGTCTGCTCCTCAAACACCTCTTTCAGGAAGGCGTGCTCCCTGACCTTTTTCCGGTGTTCCAGCAGTTTCTGGATCATCACGCCTAATTCATCCGGGTCAAAGGGTTTGAGCAGATAATCATGGGCATGGGACTTCATGGCCTGGACCGCCGACGAAATGGAGCCATAGGCTGTGATCATGATCACATCGATGTCCGGGTACTGATCTTTGACGCAAGACAGCACCTCCATGCCGCTGATACCGTCCAGCTGGATATCCAGCAGGATGATGTCAAATCCTTGTGTTTTGAGCCGCTCAAGGGCCTCTTCGCCGCTGGGAACGGTATCTACATAAAAACCATCCCGCTCGAGCCAGGCTGCCAGGGATTCCCGGATCACCAGTTCGTCATCCACCACCAGAATTCGGGCCTGGGACATGTCTGCCTCCTTTTTTGTGCACTGCCGGTTCGAAGCCGGCGGAGAACCGGCTGTTTTAACCGTTCCGGCGCCGGTCTGTCAACGGATCTCCACCAGCTCCTCCATGGGATGGCGCCGCCGGGGCGGCTGTTGCCCCGACCGGTATCCCAGAGCCACCAAGACCGCCACCTCAACCTTTTGGGTGTCAATTTCCAGAATCTCTTCCACCCGGTCTTTTTCAAATCCTTCCATGGGGCAGGAATCAATGCCCATTGCCGCAGATGCCGTCATAATATTGGCCAGAGCGATATAACACTGCTTGCTGCACCAGGCATACAGGCTCATCCGGGGCAGCACTTCCGTTTCCATATGGTTTCGATATTTTTCAATGTATGCGGCCGTGGCATCATCGGGCAGCCCCCTGCGGCCGAAGCTTTCAGTCACATACGGGTGCCCGGGAGCCACCTGTGCCGGTCTGGCAAGGATTACGATCACATGGCTGCTGTCGGTCACCTGGGGCTGATTCCAACAGGCCGGCCGCAATTTCTCCCGTATGTCCGTCGATTGCAGCACCAGAAATTTCCAGGCCTCCATACCGAAAGAGGACGGAGACAGCACCGCAGCCTCCAGGATCTTATCCAAATCTGTGGCCGCAATTTTTCGGGCCGGATCGAATTTCTTGCAGGCATGACGAAAATTCAAGGCATCGATGACAGCGTTCATCACGATAACTCCTTTGTTATCCTTTGGCGAACAGCGCCTTGACGATATGGGTGACCATGGCTGGATTTTCCTTGAGCCGGCGGGTGGAATACCCGAACCAGTGTTCCCCGAACGGCACATACACCCGCACCTTGTGACCGGCATCCGCCAGGCTCTGGCGCTGTTTGGGGGTCACCCCGTACAGCATCTGAAATTCATACCGGTCTTTGGGGACGTTGTATTTTTTGATCAAATTCAGCGCACCCTCGATCAGGGGCTTGTCATGAGTGGCAATACCCGGATAAATGCCGTTCTGGAACATGAATTCCAGATCTTCCAGGTAATGGGCATTGATCTCTTCATATTTTTTGTAGGCAATGGAGGGATGTTCCACATAGATGCCCTTGCACAGCCGGAAATTCAGGTCTGCGTCATCGGATTTCAGATCCAGCATGGCTTCGATATCCGACCGGGTCCGTTTCAGGTATGCCTGAAGCACCAGTCCGACATTTTTGGGGAACTCGGCCTTGATCCGCCTGAAAATGGCAATGGTGTCGTCCACGGTGGGGGAGTTTTCCATGTCAATGCGCACAAAGTTCCCATGCCCGGCGGCTGCGGCCACAATATCCCGCATATAGCCGGAGCAGGTCTGCTTGTCCAGAAGAAGGCCGAACATGGTGGGCTTGATGGAATAATTTCCCTGGACTTCGGTGGCTTCCATGGTGTTGATGAGATCGATGTACTGATCCCGGTTCTCTTTGG
>CALGAJ010000260.1 GCA_937951975.1 uncultured Desulfotignum sp. | reverse complement strand
GGTCATGGATCTGGACGGCATCCGGTACCAGGGCTTCCATGGGATCGGACAGCACGGGCAGCGGGGCGTAGGTGACATCGATTTTTGCCAGCGCGTCCAGGGCCTGCTGCCGGGTGGCGGCCGCCACCACGGCCACGGGGTCCCCGATATACCGGACCCGGTCTTCACACAGGACCGGACGGTCCGGGACCACGTATTTGAGCCGGTTGGTGCCCTGGATGTCTTTGGCGGTCATCACACCGGCCACTCCCGGGCAGGCCAGGGCCTGTGACACATCCATGGACACGATGTCGGCATGGGCGTGGGGACTGCGCAGGGCTGCCAGTTCCAGTGCCCCGGGGATCCGGATATCCGCGGTGAAAGCGGCTGTACCGCATGCCTTGGCCATTGCCGAAGGCCGGGGATGGTTCACCCCCAAAAGGCCGGCCCCGGCCCCGGGGGCCATCTGTTCTGGCGTGGTCTCGCCCCTGAGGAACCGGGCGGCCAGCTGCACCGCCTCGATGATCTTGACATACCCGGTGCACCGGCACAGGTTTCGGCGCAGGGCATGTTTGATTTCTTCAGGGGCCGGAGACAGATTTTTGTCCAGCAGGGCTTTGGCGGCCATGATCATGCCGGGGGTGCAGAACCCGCACTGGATGGCGCCGGATAGCACAAACGCCTGCTGGATCAGATGGGGGTTGTCCGGTGTTCCCAGGCCTTCCACGGAGATGACATCCGCACCGCTCAGTTTCTCGACCCGGGTGAGGCAGGACAGCACCGCTTTGCCGTTCACGATCACCATGCAGGCGCCGCACTGGCCTTTCCGGTCGCAGGACTGTTTGGTTCCGGCAAGGCCCAGGGTGTCACGGAGCAGATCCAAAAGGACCAGTGTGTCATCCGCGATCACCTGGACCGGTTTGCCGTTGACGCGCAAATTGACTAGCTTCATTGAATATCTCCCAAGTATTGCATCCCTTTTATAAGGTTTTATACGATTTTTTCATCAGGTCTTCCAGTCCCTTTTTCCGGATGGTCCCGGTGCGTCAGGGCAGCTGGTTTACTTTTCCAGAGATGAAAATCCGTCCTCCAGAATGGACAATCCTTTTTCCAGCTCTTCGTCAGTGATCACAAACGGCATCAGGGTCCGGATCACATTGCCGAAATTGCCGCAGGACAGGATCACCAGCCCCTTTTCGTAGCAGATCCGGGTCAGCTTTTTGGCGGCCTCGGTGGCCGGTTCCTTTGTCTTTCTGTCTTTGACCAGCTCCAGGGCCAGCATGGGGCCCTTTCCCCGGACCTCGCCGATAATCTCATGATTCTTTGCCAGTTCGCTGAACCGCTGCTGCAGGATCTCGCCCAGCTGCCGGGACCGTTCCAGCAGGTTGTCCTCAAACAGGATCTCCAGGACGGCCAGGGCTGCCTGGCAGGAAAGCGGGTTGCCGCTGTAGGTTCCGCCCAGGCCGCCGGGATGCGGGGCATCCATGAGTTCCGCACGTCCTGTGACCGCACTCAACGGCATACCGCCGGCCAGGCTTTTGGCCTGGGTGATGATATCCGGCTCGATGCCCCAGTGTTCGGTGGCCAGGAATTTGCCGGTGCGGCCGGCCCCGGACTGCACTTCGTCCATGATCAGCAGAATCCCGTATTTTTTGGCGATGGCGGCCAGTTTCGGGAAATATTCCGGCGGCGGAGTGACAAACCCGCCCTCCCCCTGAATGGGCTCCGCAATGATGGCGGCACAGGATTCCGGGTCCACGTGGGTGATGAAAAAAGACTCGATCATCTCTGCGCAGGCGATGTTGCAGGAAGGATAGGTGCATCCCAAGGGACACCGGTAGCAGTAGGCATAGGGCAGGCGGTACACTTCCGAGGCAAACGGGCCGAATCCATATTTATAAGGCTTGATCTTGCTGGTCAGGGACATGGTCATGAGGGTCCGGCCGTGAAACCCGTTTTCAAACGCGATCACCGCCGGCCGTTTGGTGGCGTACCGGGCCACTTTTACGGCATTTTCCACGGCTTCGGCCCCGGAGTTGGCAAACATGGTCTTTTTGGCAAAATCTCCGGGCACCAGGTCATTGAGCTTTCTGGCCAGTTCGATGTAGGAATCATACATGCCCACGTGAAAGCAGGTGTGGATGAACCGGTCCGCCTGGTCCTTGATGGCGGCAACCACCTTGGGATGGGCATGGCCCACATTGTTGACCCCGATGCCGCCGGCAAAGTCGATGAATTCCTTGCCGTCCACATCGGTCATGGTGGCGCCGACGGCTTTGGCGATCACGGCCGGGGTGATATTGGCCGGTCCCTGGGCCACATGTGCTTTGCGCAGTTCATTGAAATACTCGGTCTGGGTGGCAGTCATTTTCATATCTCCAAAATAAATGGTTACGGGTTTTCCGAAAGGTTCTGAAAAGGTCGTCAATACTGAATTGTCTATGGTGTTGATCTCAGGTGTTGAACATAGCAAAACCTGTGCCAGAAAAAAAATGGGATCCACGGGCAGATGGGGGTGTTTTGGGCGGATTTGGAGACGGTTTTTCAGGCAATGGGCCTGGAAACCACCTGAATATTATGCATTGATGCATAATTATGATATTTGGCATATTTTACAAATTTTTATTGCAACCGACTGTATATGTTTGATAATCATCAGAATGGCCCGGTAAGAAATCCATATGAATATGCATTATTGCATAATTTGGAGGTTCCGGGACGGTCCGGTCCGGGGACAATGAGTCAAACCAGGGGAATCCAGGGAAATGGCACGCTAATTGCTTTTCCCGGAGGCAGCTGACCGTTTTTGACCACATAATTTAAATGCTCGTTAAGTTCAGGAGGTAATTTATGGCAACACGTCGCGGTATCAACCGAACCACAGTACTTTCGTTTGTTTTATCCATCTTTATTCTGTTCGGGACCGTTTCCATGGTCCAGGCCAAGACATTCCGGTTCACCTGCCAGAATGTCAATGCCATGGAGCATCCCGGGTGGCAGGTGATCGCCCGGATGGCCGAGGATCTGAAAGTGATGAGCCAGGGACAGATTCTCATTGACCAGGTGGGGCCGGGCGGTCTGGTGAAATCCCCCCAGACATTTGAAGCCACCGGGTCCGGGGCCATTGACATGGCCATCACCTATGGGGCCTACCACGGAGGCATCGTGCCGGTGGCCGCCACCAGTTTTGCGTTGCCCGGAGATCCCAGGGACATGTGGGAAACCCTGAATTTTTATTATGAGGAAGGGGGCCTGGATTTTCTGCGGACCCAGTATGCCAAGCACGGGGTGTACTATGCCGGTGCCATGGTCTGGCCCGGGTACGGCATGTTCTCCAGAAAAGAAGTGAAAACCCTGGAGGATATCCGGAACCTCAAGGTCCGGGCTGCCGGCACCATGGCCACCATGCTGCACCGCATGGGGGTTTCCACCACATTCATCCCGTTTGCCGAGATCTATGTGGCCATGTCCCGGGGCGCCATCGATGCCACGGTCAGCGGGTCCCATGCGGAAAATTATCTCCAGAACCTGCACGAAGTGGGCAAATACATGGTCGTACCGGATTTTTCCGGGGTCCAGACCCTGGAAGTGCTGGTGAACAAGGGCAAATTCGACAGCATGCCCGACCATCTCAA
>CALGAJ010000259.1 GCA_937951975.1 uncultured Desulfotignum sp. | reverse complement strand
CGCAGTTTGGCGATATGCTGGTCCAGGGTCCGGGTGGTGCCCAGATAGTCGATGCCCCACCCGGCATTCAACAGGATATCCCGGCAGACATCATACCCGCTTTTTTCCGGCATCATTACATCCAAAAGGATCAGGTCAATTCCGCCCGCCTGAAACCGCGCCTTTGCCTGCCCGCCGGTCTGGGCTTCAACAACCCGGTATCCTTCGCTTTCAAGGGTATCTTTCAGGCCCATCCGGATGTGCGGATCATCTTCCGCCACCAGAATCGTTATCTGTGTCATGATCAATTATCCTCGCTGTAAAACAACACCCGGTTTCTTTTCCGGTTTCCAGGTACAGGTCCCCGCCAAGATCCCGGAGAATCCGGCGGGAAATGCTCAGTCCCAGACCGGACCCGGGCTGGGTGGCGGTCAGGGAGCTATCCACCCGGAAAAATTTATCAAACACCTTTTCCTGAAGGGCTTTGGGAATTCCCGGGCCGTCATCGCAGATGGTCAGCAGAACGGCCCTGTCCTGTCTTTTCAGAACAAATTTGATGAAATCCCCGGTGCCGGCATATTTCAACACATTGTCCACCAGGTTCAGCGCCACCTGTTCCAGGGCATCCCGGTCCGTTCTGATCCTGAAATCGCCCGGCTCGATCCGGGTGAGAATCTTCAACCCCAGTGCCGTGATCCTGACCCGGTGGGCCTCGATGAGCTCAGTCAAAAACCGGTCCACCACCACCGGTGCCAGCCGGTATTGTTTTCTGCCCTGTTCCAGTTTTCCAAAATCCAGGACATTGTTGATCAGCCGGGTCAGCCGCTCGCTTTCCGACACTATCACGGACAGGTATCGGTCCTTTTTTTTCTCATCCGACACCCGGCCCGACAGCAGCAGTTCCGCAGACATCCGAATGCTGGTCAGTGGCGTTTTCAATTCATGGGACACGGATGACACAAACGAGGTTTTCTGCCGGGCATCTTTCATGTTTGCCAGCGTCATCCGGGTCAGCAAAATGCCGCCGGACAGAATGGCCGCCATAAAGATCCCCACCAGGATCAGTGACAGGTAAAAAAAACCCCGGGCACCCCCGGGGCGGTCTTCATCCATGTAAATCGCCATGTGCCAGTGCGGCAGCAGGCGGGAAACGGCCACTTGAGACAGAGGCCGGATTTCCGGGGAGATCTTCAGCTGACCGGACTGGTGAATGACGCTGCCGCTGCCGTCGGTCAAGACAATGGCGGAACCGGCATCTTCCATCGCCGGGAAATCCACCACCAGGCGGGACAGCAGGGTCACCAGCTCCACCTCCAGCCCATAGACCTGTGATGTGGCCTGTGATTGGACCCACACCAGCACATGCAGCCGGTTTTCACTGAACCAGGGCAGCCAGCCGGATGTAACCCCCTGTTCCGGACTGGTCGCTGATTCCAGCGTTTCCATTTGGGCCGGGGCCCCAATCCGTGCCGCCGGGCTCCGGTCCGCCCTGGACAGGGTCACCAGCTGCCTGCGGGCATCCCTCTGCCTGACATTGGCAGCGGTTCTGCCGGCCGCCATCCCCCGGGGAGGTTCCCGCCCCCCATCCCTTTCCAGGTGATCAAATGTCATTCTGCCTGAAAACAGGGCATCAAACCGGGCGATGAACTGCTGCTGCTCCGGTGTGGCGGCCATGCCTTTCTCCGGATAAAGCAGGGCCTCTTTCGGTTCAAAAATAAAGACATTTCTGACCAGGGGATTGGTTTTTTCCCAATCCAGGAGCGTTGGGTTGAGCATACCCGGATCGATGGCCATCAGAGACTGGATCAGGTTGTGCTTCACGGTGTCAACGGTCATGTGGATGGTTTCGGATATGGCAGCGGCACGCTCCATCAAAGCTTCCCGGGCCGACCGGCTGATCCGGTCCTGCTCATGGGACAGCAGGCGGTATGCAGCCCCTGACATGAAAAGCGCAGGTACCAGGATCAGGACCCAGAATAAAAAGATGGATCGTTTTTGTGTCATACCTGCTGCCATATCATTTTTTCACCTATTGTGAAACCTGCTGGTTTTTCTGTTGATACGACTGGGTCCGCAGAATTTTCCGGCTCTTTTTGCTCATCCCTTTTTCCTCGATCTGATCGGCCTGATCCGCAACCGCTTCCGCCTCTTTGATCAGTTTCGAGTCCTCGTAAAGACGGCCGACCTGTTTGAGCTTGTCAGCGGATTCTTTGAGCGTCATAACCGCTTCAGGCTGTCTGCCCTCGTCTGACAGTTCAATGGCTTTTTCCTGGGCCAGGGCCTTGAGGTTCAACTGGTATTCCCGGACCACGTCCCGGTTGGCCGACTGTTTCACCTGAACAGGATCATGACTGAAAGAAACATGGGACGTTCCCCGGGAAACCTCTGGTTGATTATTGAATGGATCCTGGTAATGAACCTCCGCCTGGGCGATTTTTAATTGATCCCCCTCCCTGGCGGCGGGCAGTGCGACTTCCACCAGGGCATACTTCTCCTGACCCCCATAGAGCTGATTCATGAACAGCTCGATCCGCTGTCCCATGATTCTGCCCTCCCGGCCGATGACCTTAACGGGTGTTACATCATCGGGCAGGGTAATGGTGACATTTACCTGGGTGGCCACCACATTGAGGACATCTCCCAGTTCAGCGGCACAAATCCGGGGCAGGTCCACCCCGGATTCCACAAAATAGGTGTTGCCGTCACTGTTCTGGGCCAGCCGGGCCATCAGATCTTCATTGTAATCCGTGCCCACCCCCACTGTTGTCACGGCGATGTTTTCCTTGAAGAGGGCCGCTCCCAGCCTGCCTAAATCTTCAGGCATGCGCGGACCCACATTGGCCAGGCCGTCGGACAGCAGCACGATGCGGTGGATGAAATCATTTTCCAGATGTTTCCGGATCTCTGCGGCCCCCTGGCTGACCCCGCCGAACAACGCGGTATTGCCCCCTGCCTGAATGTTTTCAATGGTGCGGATGATTCGATCCACATACCCGGCACTCTGGGCCGGAACAATGGTGTGCACATTGGTATCATACACCACCACACTGAACACGTCCTGTCGGCCCAGCCGGTTGAGCGCCTCAACGGCAGCGGCCTTTGCCTGTTCCATTTTGGTTCCATTCATGGATCCGGACTGGTCCAGGACCAGTGCCAGATTCACCCCGGGCCGCCGGGTACCGGCCGGGACCGGCGGGGCATCCAGCGTCACTTTCAACACCCCGTCCTGGGATTCGCCCGCCGGCAGGACGGCCCGGTCGGTCTCAACGGTGCAGATCACTTTGGACGATGCCGCTGCCGCCTGAGACATCCCCGCCACCATCACCAGAACCAGCCCCAGGACCAGCAGTCCCGCGATTGTCACCACGCCTCTTGCCTTGTTTTGAATGCCATCTGCCATGATTGTTCCCCCCCATGCTGTAAGTTGGTGTTTTACAGACCGGATATCCTCCTCTTCCGCCTGAATTCAAAACCAGCCTACATCACTGCCCGGCCGGGTGTGTCATGAACGCGTAAACAGATTGTAAAAAAGATGTAAAAAACCATCCGCCGTTAACACTGCGGGTCAGGGGCACCAGGGCAGCGCGCCGATATCCTGCCATGAAGCGACCCGGATGACCCCTGAAGGCGCTGCAGGCCGGGTATTCCAGGGCCGGTCATACAAGAAGACCTGAACCCCCATCTTTTCTGCCAGAAACAGGGCCGTGTCCAGGGAATCCTCCACGGCCAGATCATACGGACAGGCCGTCAGCTGAGCCCTGGAAATTACCCCGGGGTGATCCTCACCACACCGGTTGTATTTATCCACCATGATGAATTCCGTATAAGCGATTCTCTGACGGTCCAGCCAGGCCAGAGAAACATCCCGGGCGGAGGGGGGCCTGCCTGTAACAATATCCACCCGGTGACCGGCACCGACCCAGCGGGCCATCATTTCTTTCGCCCCCGGCACCGGATCAAAATTCATCAAGATATCCGGCTGGTGAATCCGGTCGAAAAAATGCCGGTATTCTTTTTCCGTCAGTTGAAAGGACACCTTCAAATCAAAACAGGTCAGATCCTCGAACCGGACCTGTCTGCCGAACTCCTGTTCAACGACCGCGCTGTAAGTATCGGTTGTTCTGGAGATCACATCATCCAGATCCACGTATATTCGTTTCATGATCAACCCATATCATATTCCCGGAAAATTGGAAATCTTCCGGTGGCGCAAAACCGGGAAACTTCTGTACAGCGGAGCCCCCGGTGGGAGTCCCTTGCTGACGGACTGTCGGAGCCACTCCGTGGATTCCAGGCCGGCAGCAAGGTATTTCCACCAGGGGCGGCACCCTTGCCTGAAATCCAAAAATTTGCCATCTTTTGCCTTGCCATCCGGCACGCTTCCTGTTTCAATGGCCGCCATGAAAATTATCCAGGCACAAACAGACCATGTGACGATTGAACAGTTCCAGGCCCTGCCCGGCCAGGCCTGGACCCTTCTGGGAACCAACCGGTCCGGCATCGATGATCTGTTTGACCTGGTGTCCGGCAGGCAGATCAATGGCTGGGTGGCAAAACGGTCACTGCCGGATCAGCCAGGCGTGGTGTCCTTCAAGGACCAGCAGGCCGTGTATGAATCCGAGTTGAAAAAAGATGAGACCGATTTTCTGGACCGGCTGGATCCCGGCACCCCGGCCCGGGAGTTTCTGGAAAATATCGAAACGCATGCCGATCTGATTAAAGCCTTAAGCATGACAGACAGTCTGGACAAAGGGTATCGCCAGCTGTCCACGGGCCAGACCCGGAAACTGCTGCTGCTGGCCCCCATCACAAAAGGGACCGACTGCCTGGTGATCCAGGCCCCGTTCGACGGCCTAGACCCGGACAGCTGCCAGGAACTGGACAGGGCCATGTTCCAGTTATTTTCCAGAGGGATCCAGATCCTGATCTTTGTCTACAACCGGGCGGACATCCCGTCATGGACCACCCATCTGGGCGTTGTGGCCGACGGCAAACTGGTTTACCAGGGTCCGGCGGACCGGGTGCCGGCATCCCTTATGGCCTTGACCTTTCGGCCGGATTTCCAGGCCAAGGTTGAGGATTTTTCCCCAGTGGCACAGACAGGGACAGACACGTATGGAAAAAAGAACCTGATCCGGCTTCACCGCTGCACCGCCGGATATGGGGGAAAGGCCGTATTCACGGATCTGAACCTGGCCGTGGACCAGGGGGACCACACCCTGATCACCGGCCCCAACGGCACGGGAAAATCCACCCTGCTTCAGGTGATCACGGGAGACCATCCGGCCTGCTATACCTGTGACCTGACCCTGTTCGGCATCCGCCGGGGCACAGGAGAGTCCATCTGGGACATCAAGCAGCACATGGGCATTGTCAGCCCGGACCTGCACCGCAACTTCCGGGTGCCGGGCAGCGTGCTGACCTGTATTCTTTCCGGGCTGTTTGATTCCATCGGCCTGTACCATCCGGTGACCAAGCTTCAGAAAAAAAGGGCCATGACCTGGCTGGACCGGCTCAACATGGCATCGATGGGCCTTGTGCCTTTCAGGGATTTAAGCTTTGCGGACCAGCGCCTGGTCCTCATCGCCCGGGCCCTGATCAAAGGGCCGCAACTGCTGATTTTAGACGAACCTACCCAGGGACTGGACACGCCCAACCGGCATGCGGTGCTGGATTTTCTGGCGGAGGTGGCCAAAGACGGCCTGAGCACCATTCTTTATGTGAGCCACCGGGAGGATGAGTGCAGAGATTTTTTTGTGCAGCGCATCAGAACGGTACTACCGGCCCAATGACTGCTTTCCGGTTTCTGCGGGCATTTTGTTTTACTGCATGTCCACAATGATTTTATTCCGGCCGGTATTTTTGGCTTCGTACAAAGCGTTGTCGGCCCGGGTCAGAAGCACATCCCGGTCCATGTCCGGTTTCGGAATGCAGGAGGTCACCCCCTGACTGATGGTGGTTTTAATTTTCTGCCCGTTATATTCCAGCCCGGCGTTCTCAATTTTTTCTCCCAGTCGCCGGGCCAGGTCATGGGCGTGCTCGGCATCCCGATCCGGCAGAAGCACGACAAACTCCTCGCCCCCGTACCGGGCCACCACATCGGTTTCCCGCTGGAACACCTCTTGAATAAGCCGGCTGATAAGCTTGAGGTATTCATCCCCTGCCGGATGACCATAGGTGTCATTGACTTTTTTGAAATGATCGATATCGCAGATCAACAGGGTCAGCGGGGTCCTTCTCCGGCTTGACAGCCCCCATTCCAGTTCAAACAGTTCATCGAAATACCGGCGGTTGGAAAATCACG
>CALGAJ010000258.1 GCA_937951975.1 uncultured Desulfotignum sp. | reverse complement strand
GCAGCCAGCAATGGCAAGCGTTTTCGTGTTGTGACGCGGGTTCAACTCCCGCCGCTTCCACCACTTTAAAGCCCGAAACCCCAGTGTTTTCGGGCTTTTTTGATTCTGGAATCCGGCAAAAAATGTGCTGACCTGGTGCTGGGTGCTCAATATCATTCGTTTTTGGCCTTTCCAGGAAACTGCCGGGGGGTCACCCTGTCTTTTAACAGACTGGCCATCCTGAAAGCCGTGTCACTCTGATACTGGCAATACCGATCAAAGGCTTTGTTCGTTTCATGTTCCGATGCTGCCCGGGCGTTTGCGGACCCGGCCAGGCGGGCAATCTCCGTGGTGCTGGTATGCCGGGTGCCGCCGTACAGATCCAGGCCCCTGACATCCAGCTCCGCACAGGCCCGGTCCCACCATCCTTTAAAATACTTCGGCCCAAAGGGTGTGTTGGGTTTCTGGCTGCGTATCCTGCCATGGTGCCGGAAGAACTTCAGCTCAGGGACCGCAGGGAACCGCTTTTTCATGGCGGCCAGCAGCTCGATATGCTCCGGGATCAGCCGGATGGTTTTGATCTTGTTCCGGCTTTTTGTCGGGTGATGGATGGTGATCACACCGGCTTCCAGGTTGACATCCTTTTCTTTGATCTTCAGCAGATCCCCGGGACGCAGGTTGACATAGGTGGCCAGCAGATCGATGCCAATATAAATTTTTGGATTGACCTGCCAGGATAATTCCCGGACCTTTTCAACAATCGCCCGCTGGGTATCCATGTCGGTGATGGTCCGGTATCCTAATTCAAACTTGATCTCCGGAAACTGTGGCATGTTCTGGATCACTCCGCGCTGATACAGCCACCTGAAAAAGTCTTTCAGGGCAGACGCATAGTTGTGCCGGGTCTTCTCCGTGATCCCCGGGATATCAAATAGGAAATCCTCGATATCGGCCCCGGTGATGTATTTGACGTTCCGATCAAAGAACCTTTCTTCCGCAACCTTAATATGCCGCCTGCGCTCCTTGAAAGACTTTAACGTCTGTTTCCGTTTCAAATATTTGTCTGCCAGGTTGTGGAAAGAATAGGGTTTCTCCGCACTGTAGTCTTTCAGATCAAAGGTGCCCTCAGAGGTCTTGAACCTGAGCCCGGTCAAGAACTGTGACGCCTTATCATAAGTGCTGAACTGCTTCTGGATATACCGGCCGAACCGGACAATAAAGATTTTGACCGCCGACACCTGCGGGTGTTCCGGACAAAAAAGACCGTTCCGCCGATCATCGTGCTTGAGAACGGCATTACAGACCATGCACCGTTCCGTGGTGATGATGTTGCCTTTCATGCACAGCTCCCCCTTTTTAAATGTGTCTATGGGGGATGTATTATGTCGGCGGGAAGGTGTCAATTAAAAAAACCTCATTTCCGGTTCAACCAACCGAATCAAACCCCTCGATAGACCGCAGCAGCGCCTTACAGGCAGCATAGGTCTCCCTGCTCCTGGCCCTGCCGGTTTCGACTTTGTCGACAAACTCTTTGCACAGGGCTTCCGTTTCTTGGATTATTTTTGCCGCCGCCTCAATCATGTCCGCCGCCTCAAGGCTGGCAGCCCGAACCTCGTCATGAGCCACACCGTATGGATTCCGCAATATGTGTAAAATCTCGTGAGTCTTCATTAAAAAAACACCTCCTCTTTTTTAATCAACCGATCAAACACCGGCCGGCACCTGGACGGCGGTATGTACTGGCCCTTGTCCTCAAACGGATACAGCTGCTGTACCCTGGCCCAGCATTTTTCCAGCTCCGGCAGCGTCATGTCCGCCCGGGGCTTGCCGAATTCTTTCTTTACCTCGGCCATGATCAGGGGAAATTCATACCCTTGCACAATGGCGTACCGTTTCAGGTGCCGGTCAATCTGCTTCCTCAAATCCAGCTCCCGGGCTTTCGGGGTTAGCGGGGCCGGTTCAGCAAATTGATACGTCCCGACAATTCGCCCGACCATGTCCCGGATCTGGGACCGCAGCGGTATGCACGGGCCTTGCTGCTGGCCTCCCGGCCCTTCATCCATTTCATCGACCGGGAAAAGTTCTATCTGTTCGGCTTTCGGAG
>CALGAJ010000257.1 GCA_937951975.1 uncultured Desulfotignum sp. | reverse complement strand
CCCGCATCTGCCCGGTTTTGGGAATCTGCCACCGGTATGGATCGAGCGGTTCAAGATGCATGAGGGACCTCCTCTGTGTTTCAGATGGTGCTTCATGAAATGATTGTACCATAAAAGACAGGGGAATGGGAACATCATCGGTATGACGGCCGATCAAGCATGTCATAGGATTTGCCTTCAACAGAATTGTGTTGTAAGGTGATCGACGGTCAGATGATTGTGCAGATGATGGCCATTGGCTGAAAATCATATTGATGTAAGGAAAATGAATCCGGTGAAGGAAACAGCAGACAATTCCCCGGCAGCTCCGGGAAAAAAGCAGGAATCCGCCCCTGCCATGGTTGTGAGAAGGATTAAAAAAGAGATCGAATCCGGGAAACTGAGCCCGGGTCAGAAGCTTCCTCCACAGGCGACCATGGCGGAACAATACGGTGTCGGGATTTCCTCGGTCCGGGAGGCGGTCAATACATTGGAAGTGATGGGCATGCTCGAGGTGATCCACGGCAGCGGCACTTATGTCAAGAAAGAGCAGCCGTTCAGCAGTACCTTTTTCAATGACCTGGAATCGGATCTGGCAGATGCATCCCCGTTTGAATTGCTCGAACTCAGGGAACTCCTGGAATGTCGTGCCGTGAGCCTGGCCGCAGTCCGGGCCGATGACGTGGGGGTCCGGAATATTGTCGACATGTATGATCATCTTCAGAAAAATGTTAGGGACAACCAGAAATTCATTGAAGCGGACAGGGATTTTCACAGGGCGATCTGCCAGGCTACCGGGCAGACCGCGATGGCGATCATCATTGAACTGATTCATCACATCAATCATTCTCAGGTCAAACTGGCCCAAAAAACCCTTAAACATGAGTATCGGATCAAAGCGGTGGAAACCGCCCGCCAGATCGTGGCTCACATAAAAGACGGCAATGAGATGGCTGCGGTCAGGTGTATGCGAAGTCATCTGGATACGATGAAACAGTCTTTTTCATGACCCGGCGCTTCTAACCTCTTTATTCCTTTTGTTTGCAGCAGTGAATCCGGCGGCCCTGGATGATACGTTCGGGGTCGATTCAGTGTGGAGTGTCCCTCGGCTCCTTTATTTCATATGATGAATTTTCTTAAAAACCATATTTATTTACATTTATATGCTATAATTTAGAATATTCATATGATTTATTATTGACAACATCATATGAATTCCTTACAAAGGAATGAACCGTTAACCGCAAAAAGGAGAGGTCATGATGGGAAAATTTATTTCCAGGACAACCACGGTATTGGTGGCTTTTTTTGTTTTCACCTGTTTTCAGGTTGCCGTTGCAGACACATTGAAGGTGGGGGTCACCGCCCCCTTGACCGGGCACAGTGCCATTTGGGGGAAAGAAGCCAAAACTGCCGTTGAAACGGCATTTGGGGCCGTTGACAACCGAATCGGAAATTATGAGATTGAGGTCGTATGGATCGATTCCCAGTCCGATCCGGCCAAAGCCACCAACGCGTTTTCAGAGGCGGTCGAGAAAAAAGGGATCGATGTGGCGTTCTATGACGTTCATAGCTCAGTTTCAGTGGCCCTGATGGATGTGGTGAGCAATTACAAAGTGCCGATGCTTTTTCCCCTGGGGGCTGCTGGAACCATCAATGACAAATGGTTGTCGGACCCGGACAAATTCAGCTACTTTGGGGGAAAAGGGTGGCCGGATCCGGGCAAGCTGGCGAAAGGGTATGTAGAAGCCATCGAGGATGCCATCCAGAAGGGGAAATGGAACCCTGAAAACCGCAGAGTGGCTATTTACGGTGAAGAGACCGACTGGGGGCTCAGTTTCTGCGGCCAGTTGAAAGCCGCTTTTGCCGAGGCCGGCTGGGAAATCTATGCGGAAGATTATATTCCCAACACCCAGACCGACCATTACCCGCTGCTGGGAAAATATAAAAAAGGTGAGGTCAGTGTGGTGGCAGGTACGATTACCGGGACAGCCGCAATGACCGGATTCATCAAACAGATTTCTGAAGTCGGGCTGAAATCTCTGATCGTGGCCGATGGACTGGGCTGGTCCGGAAACTGGTACAGCATGACCGGAAACAGTTCCAATTATGTTCTGGACATGATTCCGCAGCTCACCACGCCGGAGTCCAGAAAATGGGCTGAACAGATCGAGGCGGAGTACGGATACACACCCAGTGCCACATCCGGCGGGCTGGTGTATGATTATGCCAATTTTTTCATCAAAGTGGCAAACCGTGTTCTTGAAAAACATGGAAAACTGGACAGTGATTCCTTTTACGATGTGCTGGTGACCGAGGTGAACACGGGTAAACTTACCTATACCAAAGAAGACGGTGCTATCATCATGCAGGAATACAAATACACAGCCGAATCCATGCCGGACCCGGTGGTTGGTTCCGATTATTTTTATTTTCCGGTGATTCAGTATTTTGACGGCAAGGGTAGTATCGTCTATCCGGATCAGTGGAAGCAAAAAGAAATTCAGTTTAAAAAATAAATGATGGATGCCGATGCTGTCTGCTGAAACACCTGTCAGGCAGCATCGGTAAAGAATTCAATTTTGAAAAAGGGACGGATCTGATGAACCCCAAAAAGATGATAACCGCTGTCGATACCCATTGTGAGGCAGAGCCGTGCCGTGTGATTACAGGAGGGGTCGTTCATGTGCCCGGCACCACCATGCTGGAAAAAAAAATCTGGCTGGAAAAGGAAGGGGACTGGCTTCGGCGCTTCATGCTCAGGGAGCCCCGTGGGTATCCGGCCCTTTGCTGTAACCTGGTATTGCCGTCATCCCATCCGGATGCCCTTGCCGGGTTCATTATCATGGAACATACGGAATACCCTGCCATGTCCGGTGCCAATACCATTTCCGTGGCCACGGTGCTGCTGGAAACCGGCATGGTTCCCATGACCGAACCGGTCACGGAGTTCAATCTGGAAGTCCCTGCAGGCCTGGTGGGCATCCGGGCGGATTGCCGGAACGGCAAGGTGACCGGCGTGACATTCACCAATGTGCCAAGTTATTTGGCGTGTCTGGATGTCACCGTGGAGGTGCCCACCATTGGAAAGGTGGTGGTGGATGTCGCCTGGGGCGGGATGTACTATGTGATCGCCGAGGCGGAGCAGCTGGGCATCCGGCTGTTGCCCGAAAACGGGCGCGAAATCGTCAGGATCACGGAAATGATCCGTGCGGCGGCGGCTGAACAGATCACGGTGGTTCATCCGGAAAATGACGCCTTCAGCGGGATCACCATCGGCCAGCTCACGGAAAAACCGGACGATCCCGGCATCGGCCGGATCAATGCCGTGACCGTCCCCACCGGAAAGGTCGACTGGAACAACCCGTTGACCTGGACAGGAGTGCTGGACCGGTCTCCCTGCGGCACCGGCACCTGCGCCGCCATGGCCCGGCTTTTTGCCAGGGGTGAACTTGGCCTGAATGAACCATTTATCCATCAGAGTCTCATGGGAACCGTGTTCAGGGGGGAACTCATTGAAGAAACCCGGCTGGGAGACCGGAAAGCCGTGGTACCCACGGTGACGGGTCAGGCATGGATTACGGGAATAAACCAGTATGTGATTGATGAAACCGATCCGTTTCCGGAAGGGTTCACCATCGGTGATCTGTGGTAGTAATTGATAGCAAAGCCCAGGGAGGTGGCTGTGAAACTGCAGAAAAAGCTGATGCCGTTGCATGAGACATCAATGCGGATATTGTCTGAGATCGGCATGCGGTTTCACCATTCTGCGGCCCTGGGCCTGTTTCAGGATCACGGTTTCAGGGTCGAAAAAGAGGTGGTTAGATTTGATCCGGATCTGCTCATGGCAAAGGTGGCCAACGCCCCTTCCTGTTTCAGGCTTTATGCCCTGAATAAAACCCATGATGTGGTGATCGGCGGACAGAACACGGAATTTGCCCCGTGCTACGGTGCGTCGTTCATTGTCAGCCCTGAGGGTGACCGCCGCAATGGGACCATGGCGGATTACTTGACCCTGCTGCGGCTGGTCCACCAGTCGGATCTGTTTCACATCAACGGCGGCATACTGGTGCAGCCCAGTGATGTCCCGCCCCAGGCGGTGCTGCCGGTCATGACCCTGGCATCCCTGTTCAATTCCGACAAATGCCTGTTTTCCGCCAATGGGGACAGACAGACCACGGATATTCATTTCTCTTTACTGGAACAGGTCTTCGGGGGTCGTAACTCCATGGCCCGGAATCCCCGGACCTTTACCATTATCAACACCATCAGCCCCCTGCAGATCGATGCCCAGAGCGTTGAAACCCTTCTGGCGTATGCGGAACGGAAACAGCCGGTGGTGGTGTCGCCCACGGTCATGGCCGGCACCACAGGACCCGTAACCCTGGCAGGAACCCTGGCCCTTGCCAATGCCGAAGCCCTTGCCGTGATATGCCTGGCGCAGCTGGTCAGTCCGGGGACTCCGGTGGTATACGGCTGCCAGGCTGCACCGGCGGATATGAGAACGGCCCAGATATCCATCGGAAGTCCGTCCAGATCACTCTGTATCCAGACCGGTGCAGCCCTGGCAAAAGCCTACAGGCTTCCTTACAGGTCCGGGGGGTGTGATACGGACGAATATCTCATCGATGCCCGGTGCGGCAGCGAAACCATGATGGCCATGATGGCCACCTGCCTGTCAGACACCCATCTGGTGATCCATGCGGCCGGTATCATGGGAAGCTACGGCGCGGTTTCGCCTGAAAAAATGGTGTTTGATATGGCCACTATCCAACGGATCCGCAGCCTGCAAAACGGGATTGACATCTCAGAGGACCACCTGGCATTTGAAGTGATCAAACAGGTGGGTATCGGCGGGGAATATCTGACTTCTCCCCATACCTTGAAATATTGCCGGAATTCGGATTTACAGTCGGAACTGTTCAAACGCACGCCTTCGGGCAAAGGCAAGACAGATGACCTGATTCAGCAAATCCAACAGGAGATCGAGAAACAGCTGTCCCGGTTCAGTCCCCCGGATCTGTCCCCATCACTGAAACTGGAGCTGATGAGACTGGTGAAAAAAAACTGCCCGACGTTGAAACCGCAATGGCTGGGGCTTGAATCCGATACCCTGGAGGAACAATGACCGGACAACCGGAAAATCATGTAAAGATCATTACTGATGACAGGGTACAGCAGCTGCTGTCCGAAACCAGGGCCGTCGATGTGCTGGAACAGGCGTTCAGGGATTTTTCAGATCAGGTCATCACCATGGGGGACAGGGGATTTCTCAAGGTGGGGGAGCACCAGGATCCTTGTATTTTTCTTCCCGCATCTCACAAAAAAGAAGAGTTTTTTTCAATCAAGTATGCCGCCAGCTTTGCCTTGGGTGGAGAAAAAGAAATCCCTACCGTCCAGAGCGTGATCTGGCTGTTTTCTGCAAAAACCGGTGAGGTCTTCGCCATGATCCATGCCGGATTTCTCACCGCAGTAAAGACCGGGGCGGCATCTGCCGTTGCCGCCCGGCATTTGTCCAATCCCAATGCCCGGATACTGACCATTATCGGTGCTGGTGAGCAGGCAAAATACCAGATTTCCTGCATTGCCCGGGTTCGTGACCTCACCGAGATCCGGCTGGTCGACCTTGATCCGGAAAAAAGCCGGAATCTCAAAGCATGGGTATTAACCCGTCTGGAAAAACCGGTTTCCGTCCAGATTCATTCATCTGCGGATACGGCTGTGCCGGATGCGGATATCATTGTTACCTGTACCACATCAAACCGCCCGGTCCTGGACGGCAGACAGCTGAAATCCGGATCACATGTCAATGCCATCGGTTCATTCACACCGGAGATGCAGGAAATCGATATCCACACCATCCAGCGGGCGCACAGTATCGTCACGGATTCGATTGCGGAAACAAAAAAATATGCCGGAGACCTGATTTTACCGATGCAGCAGGGGATTGTTCCCAAAAATATTCAGATGGTCGAGCTTGGAGATGTGATCACTGGAAAGTCAAGGGGGCGGACCGATGCCGGCCAGATTACCTTATACGAAAGTATCGGATTTTCTCCTTTGGATCTGGCGCTTGCCATTGAAGTCTACCGCCGGCATTCTCCAATATAAAACACACATGATATGTGATTATAGCAAAACGGAAAAGCGTTTAAATTTATATTAAATCGTGATCGTCTTATCAGAGTTTTCAATGGGGAAATGGAATGAGTGGTCAAATTAAAACACCCTGTCACTCGATGATATAATCCATATTACTCGTTAATGAAACCCAGATTGTCTGTTGATAAAATCCGGATTACCCGATAACATTTTTCCGATTTTCAGTTCAGCAGCACCATCCGGGTCAGTTTTTCAACCAGCAGGTCTTCGGGCTGAACCAGAGGAAACTGCTCTTTGCCCGGTTCAAGGGTGGTGATCACGGTGCGGCCCACCACCAGTCGACCGGTATGGGTGCTGAGCGGGGGCCTTGTGGTGACGCCCCACATGGCATGGACGATCACGGGTTGATCGGATGCCGGGTCCGGTCCGAGGTAAAGCATGATGTGGCCGGGCATGTATAACAGGGTTTGCAAAGGGATTCCCTGTGTCCGGATCAGGGCCTGTTTTTCCTTGCCGGAGAGGCCTTCCAGGGAAATAGTTTCGCCGGCGTCTGCCTGGTCTTTCGAGTTTCTGGGCAGGGGAATGCCGAAACCGGCGAACAGGTCCTGGATCAGGGCGGAGCAATCCCGGTTTTCATAGAGCCCACCCCAGCCATAGGTCTGACCCATCAAGGCGTTCAGGATTTCGGCGAAATTATCAGGAGTGGCGTGAAAGGGGAGCGGCTGAATCCCTTGTGCCGGCACCCTGGCCTCCAGGAGTTCGGCATTGCCCAGATGGGTTCGGGCCGGGGCCAGGACCGTGACAAATCCGGTATCAGATGCCAGGGCCTTCATGGGCAGGGCCATGCCCACCCGGCCGGATAAAACCGGGGGACCTTCCTCAGGGATCACCGGAACCTGGTCGGCCAAAAATCCTGCCAGGGGAAATGCGGAATAATCTGCAATGAATGCATCATCCACGATGGCGATTTCATGTTGCCGGACCCATCCGGCCACCCACTCGGTTTCCACCAGAACCCATAACTTATCTTTGCTTTCATGGGTGACCAGCACCGGAGTGCCGGCCGGTACCAGGGAGTTCTGCATCATGTCAAAGGGAAAACCGCGACCCGGGTGCAAAGGACCGAAAAATACGGGTTTATGGGTGGGGAACACCCGGATGGACGCGTGGGTCACGGTGACGGCCGGCTGAAGCAGCAACGGATAAGTGCCGGGCTGGGACTGCCGGGCCATGGTATCCAGAAAATCCGGGGAAAGGGGCCGGTTGTTTTCGCCGTATAGACGCTTTATTCTGTATTTTTTCAGCCCGGAAAAAATGAGCTGTCCCGAATGTCTGGGTTCAGTCCGGTGCCATGGCCTGAAAAACCGGTCCTTGAATTGCTGAAAATGCGCGGCCTGCCGCGCCGGATCCATGACCGGCTCCGGCAGGCGATCCAGATACATCCCGGCATCCTGGGGCAGCATTTGAACATCCGCAACCGGTGCCGGTTGTCTGACCGCACACCCGGCACCAATCAGGCAGAACAGCATCAAAAACAAAAGTGTCGGAAACCATTTTTTCATGGGATGACTGTACGTGATTTCGGTATGATTTTCAAGATGCGGCAGGCATTGCATTATTGTCCGTTGCCGGCACCCTGACTCTGATTCTGTTCAGAGCCGGTGTTGATCAGATGTGACAGATTCCTGACAATGGGTGCCATTTGCTCCCGGTGTTCCGGCGGGATCATCAGGTATTTGATGGGTTCGTTTCTGACGAACCGCCTTTCGTCTTTCAAGCTAAGATTGTGTATGCCCTGATGGGTTGTCTCACTGCCGGCCAAGGTCAGCAGCATGTCCGACAGATTGCCGGAATATCCATCCTGGTCCAGGTGTTCAATGGCCTGGAGAAACACGTTGTTCACCGTCAGTATCCAGGGAGGCATCTGTGCGCAGCCCGTGTCCCTGCAGTCGGTTTCCGACATCATTGCCCGGCACCCGAACGGCCGGACATCATAGACTGTGCAAAGATCATTTTCCAGCAGCGGACAGTTTCCCCAGGAAGGATCATTTTCTTCTTCGGGCAGGTCGGTATCTTCCATGCACAGCCTGGCAAAGCGGTTGGCGCTTATTTTCGGGATATATCGCTTTGCCGGAAATCTGTGCGTGATTATTTCAAGCAGGGTCTGGTGCCGGGGTGAAGGCAGCCGGTCGGTCATCCACCGGGCTTCAAGGCTTGTCAGGGTCACGTTGCACGTGCAGCAGCGGGCACATCCCGGGCCGCATGCCGGTGCCGCAGATCCTGTGATCTGGTCATACAGGTGATAGATATGGTTCAACCGGTCAATCATGTGCGGTTTGTGCCCTTTTGGGATCAGGCGCTGCCGTATTGGGCAAGATAAGCGGTTATCTTTTCCATCATGGCATCATCCAGGATCACCTTGCCGTTGATTTTTTTGTTGTGGAGAAATGCGGTGATATCCTCCAGGGTGACGATGGCGTAAATGGGAATGCCCAGGGTGTCTGCCACTTCGGCCAGGGCATTCCGGTCGGTGGTGCCTTTTTCCTGGCGGTCCACGCTGATGACGATGCCCTTGACCTGGGGATTGCCGCTGGTTTTCAGGACCTCCAGTGATTCCCGGATCGCCTTGCCCGAGGTGATGACATCATCCACCAGGATGAGGCGGGTGCCGGCGGTCAGGGCCATGCCCACGGTGCTGCTTTTGTCGGCATAGGTTTTGGCTTCCTTGCGGTTGAACACATATCCGGTGTCCTGCCCCATGCCGGCCAGGGCCATGGCCGTGGACACGCACAAGGGAATCCCTTTGTAGGCCGGGCCGTAAATCCCGTCAAAATCATCACTGAAATGCCGGTGCACGGCTTTTGCGTAATGATCACCCAGCTGGGTGATTCTGGCGCCGGTGTCAAACATGCCGGTGTTGATGAAATAGGGGGCGATACGGCCGCTTTTGAGCTGAAATTCGCCGAATTTCAATGCATTGCACGCCACCAGAAAGCGGATGAAAGATTCTTTGTCGGTCATGGGGCTTTGAGTCCTTTGGATTGTCAATGTTGTGTCAAACAGGGGGTACCGGTGCTGTCACTGGCACCGCCAGGTCACATAGTCGGACAACGGCACGGCCCGTCCGGATTTGAGCAGGGCCGTGCGGTTGAAGTCGGCCATGTTGCGCAGCTGTGCCGAATCAAACACCGGCCCGTCCGTGCACACCACCCGGTCGCTGCACACACAGGCCCCGCACACGCCGAACCCGCAGCGCATATACCGCTCCAGGGACACCTGACAGGGAATGCCGTGGGACTCGCACAGGGTGAACACCGCGTGCATCATCATCTCAGGACCGCAGGCATAGACCATGTCAAACGGCGGTTTTCCCCGGTCCGCTCGGCGCTGAATTTCGGCCGCCAGAAGATCGGTGACCAGGCCCTTGTGTCCCAGACTGCCGTCATCCGTGGCAATATGCCGGGTCATGTCAAACCGGTCCGGAAACAGGATGAATTCTTTTGTCCGTGCCCCGTGGATGAAACACAGGTCCGGGTGAAGTTTTGTCACCAAAGGGGCCAGAGGGGCCATGCCACAGCCGCCGGCCACCACGGCCGTGCGGGGTGAGGAAACGATATCAAACCCGTTGCCAAAGGGTCCTCTGATTCCCACCAGGTCTCCGGACTCCAGGGCCACGGCCCGGCTTGAAAAGCGGCCTTTGGCCTCGATGGTGATGCCGAACCGGGAGGGGGAATGATAGGACAGGC
>CALGAJ010000256.1 GCA_937951975.1 uncultured Desulfotignum sp. | reverse complement strand
CACCACTTCTGCCTCAGCTTGTCCTGCTCCTACGATTTCTCCACTAAACAGTTCATATGTTGAAGAAATACAAGCAATCAAGGAAAATCTGAACAAAATAACGAATGCATCAATCAATTCTATCGAGTTCAATTCCCTGTCAGAATTTTCAGAGAAAATGGTAGAGCTCATAAACAATGACAAACCATATAAATTACATGAAGCTACAAGGGAATAGATGAAATGTGGATGGAAATTGCCTATAAACCCACCGCTTTATTTTCATTAAAGCTGAGTAGTGCGACAAATTCCGCAGGTAAAAGCTTACCCTGCCCATCACCATATTCAGTTAAAATGGCTTTGCTGAATGCAATAATAACCTATGGCTCTTTGGAAACAGCAAGATTGAATTTCAGTTTAGTCAAAAACTTGGAATTGTTTTTTTCGCTGCCAGAAAGTTTCGTCATCAATAATTGTATGATAAAAATATTGAAAGATAACGATAAAGTGTCACCGGCTTTAAGGACCATTGAACCATTTAAATCAACCGTTGCATTCAGGGAATATGTTTATTTGAGTGATGAAATACTGATTGCATTTAATATTTCAGAATTATCAGATGAGCAAAAAGGATTTTTAGAAGGCTGGTTTTCTCGGATCAATTATTTTGGAAAACGAGGGAGTTTTTTTCAATTTTCCGGAATTAAGATCAAAAAAACACTGTCTGAAAATTACGTAAGCTTACTAACGGAATCATATAAACCTGGGTTGATGTTTCCCATGGATGACGTTGATAAAACAGCAGAATTTAAAAATATGAACAATTATAATTTTAAAATCAAGAATGCCAAAAGGGTCAGTAAGGTTTATATTTTCCCATATAAACAAGTTGAGGCAAATAAAAGCTACAGTCTTTTTGTGAGATATTAATTATGAATATCGGTAAAAATATGTTACCTTTCGTTATAGTTAAACCCCCCTTTTTGTTAATGGAAAAATATAACAAAAGGTAATTGTTTCTATGGAAAGAATAAAAAAAAACATCACTCCAGAACAAAATTCATTTTTGAAATCTCTTGATGATAAAGAAATTGAAATATTTACGTTTTCAGATATTGAAACCCGGCTGGGTAATTACAATAAAAACCTATCCAATATCTTGGCTAACCTGGTCCATCACAACCTTTTGGTCCAGTTTGAAAAAGGCAAATACTGCCGGCCCAACTTCAACAACCAGTTTGTCATTGCCAACTATCTGTGCAAGGGGTCTGCCATTGCCTACTGGTCGGCATTGAACCACCACGGTCTGACCGAACAAATCCCCAATACGGTTTTTTCCCAGACAGATAAACTCAAAACGCCTAAAAAGGTGTTCAATGTGAACTATCGGTTTGTGAAGGTACATCCCAGGAAAATGGTTGGAATAACCACCTGGGGCAGGGGGAGCCATGCATTCAGGATTACCGACATTGAAAAAACGATCATCGACTGTTTTGATCTGCCACGGTATTCCGGCGGGTTTTCAGAGCTGGTCAGGGCATTTTATCATGCCCGCCTGAACAAGCAAAAACTGCTGGCATACGCAGTTGCCGTTGATAATCTGTCGGTGTTCAAAAGAATCTCCTATCTGGCTGAACTGTTTGACATGACAGGATTCAAGACATTTCAGAAGGAAACCCGGCACCGGTTAAAGGATAAATATACCAATCTTTCTCCGGGCGGCAGAAAAACCGGCAGGCATCTGTCAAAATGGAAGCTGTGCCTGAATGTGGATGAAAAGACACTGCTTGCCATGGTAAAAAAAGAATATTGAATGATGATTACGGCCAAAGAAATCAGTGTGTTTTCCCGTGAATTCGGGGTGCCGGCAGCGACCATTGATAAAGACTGGGTCCTGGGACATTTTCTGGCGGGGATCTATGATGATCCGTTTCTGAAAGAAAACCTGGTGTTCAAAGGCGGCACCTGCCTGAAAAAATGCTACTTCAGGGGCTATCGTTTTTCTGAAGACCTGGATTTCACGTCCCGGCCGGTGGAAAGAACACAACTGATGTCACATCTTGGCAGCATTGCACAGGCCCTGCAGGCTCAAACGGGGATATTGTTCGGCAGGATCAGGTGCGTTGACAAGCGGTTCCATGAAGAGCTGGCGGCATACCAGTGCACCATACCATTCTGGGGGGCATGTCATCCGAAAAACAAACCGCCTCCGCCCGAAAAAAGATGGACCACAACGATCAAGCTGGATGTGACGTTTCATGAAATACTGTGTCTGGAACAACAGACAAGGGACATCATTCATCCATATTCAGATAAGTTGATACACCCTTTTGCCGTCTGTTACACCATTGAGGAGATCATTTCCGAAAAACTCAGGAGCCTTTTACAACGGAGTTATTCAGCCCCCAGAGATTATTTTGATCTGTGGTATCTGACCAGACATGTCACTGCTCTTTCATGGCCGGATATCGGTCGTGCGTTCAGAAAAAAATGTGGCCACAAAAACATTGTGTTTGGCTCAGCAGATGATTTTTTTGATCCGGATAAGCTGGCGGTTTGTCAGCAGGAATGGGACAGATCGCTGCGGCATCATCTGAATGATATTCCGGAATTTGGATCAGTGCTGATGGATTTAAAAAAACTGGTGGCTGAAAAAAATGGCCAGGGGGTGTTCTGAATCATGTCAGGCATGGAATATACAGGGACCCAGATCAATTATTATTTTGTCTGCCACCGGAAACTATGGCTGTTCACCCGGGATATCCGGTTTGAAAATGAAAATGAATATGTGCAGCTGGGAAGACTCATCGATGAGAACAGTTATAAACGGAACAAAAAACAGATCGAGATCGGCAAGATCAAGATCGATTTCATTGACAATAAAGGGGTGATCCATGAAGTGAAAAAATCCAACCGGATTGAAAAAGCCCATATCTATCAGGTGAAATATTATATCCGAACGGTGAGAAACATGGGGGTGACGGATATCAGCGGGCAGATCGATTATCCCAGATTGAAAAAAACTGAGAAAGTGGAATGGGAAGAGACGGATGAGGTTGAATTTCAAACCATTTTTTCCGAAATCCATGATATTTTGAAAAGAAGTGTGCCTCCGCCGGTGATACACAAGCCGTTTTGCAAAAAATGCGCCTATTATGAATTCTGCTACGTGTAAGGGATGACCACATGAAACAGTCCTTATACCTTTTTTCAAACTCCGCCATCAAAAGAAAAGACAACACACTGATGTTTGAGATCGATGACAAAAAGGTGTTTCGGCCTGTTGAGTCGGTGTCTGATATTTTCCTTTTCAGTGAACATACCCTGAACACGAAATTGCTGAATTTCCTCGGACAGGAAAAAATCCCGCTGCATGTTTTTAATTATTATGGATTCTATTCCGGCTCATTCTTTCCCAGAGAGCAGTTTCTTTCCGGTCATGTAACCATCAGCCAGGCAAAGCATTATCTTGACCCTCGAAAAAGGATGGTGCTGGCCTATGAAATATTGAATGCCGCTGCCTCCAATATCCTGACAAATCTGACCTACTACAAAAACCGGGGCCGGGATGTCGAGGTGAAAATCGATCAGATCAAGGTGTTGAAAAAATCGTTGAAGGATGCGGATTCCGTGCCTTATCTGATGGGCATCGAGGGCAATATAAGGGATCTTTATTATTCCACGTTTGCCGGGATCGTTCAAAATAAGGCTGAGTTTGAAAAACGGGTCAAAAGACCGCCGGATAATTTTGTCAATGCGGTGATCTCTTTTGGCAACTCCCTGGTTTATACCAGCGTTTTATCAGAGCTTTACCGGACCCAGCTCGATCCGACCATCAGTTTTCTTCATGAACCAGGATATCGCCGGTATTCTCTGGCACTTGATATTGCCGAGATTTTCAAGCCGATTATTCTGGACCGGATGATTTTTTCCATGATCAACAAGAACGAGCTGTGTGCTCAGGACACGGAAAAAAAACTCAATTATTGTTATCTCAAGGATAAGGGCCGGATGAAGTTCCTGAGAAAATATGATGACCGATTGAAAACAACGGTAAAACACAAAAAGCTCAATCGGCATGTATCCTATAAACGGCTGGTCCGGCTGGAATGTTACAAAATCGTCAAACACATCCTTGGTGAAGAAAAATATACCGGTTTCAAAATGTGGTGGTGACCCATGTATGTTATAGCGATGTATGACATAAACACTGAGACAAAGGCCGGACAGAAGCGGTTGCGACGGACATTCAAACTGATGAAGAAATATTTGATCCGCATCCAGAATTCAGTGTTTGAAGGAGAGTTGACCAAAGCAAAATTTGAAGAACTCAAGTTGAAAACTACCGACATCATCGATGTCAAAATAGATTCGGTTATCTTTTTTAAAAGCCGGGATATCAAATGGATGGATAAAGATATTTGCGGTTTTGAAAAAGACGATACCGATAATTTTTTATGAACTATCCGTTCTTTGAAAACCAGGAAAATTATTTTGACCAGCCAGAACCGGGTTGTTTTAGCTGTAAAACAAACCCGGTCCGATAAACGGATATTCCGTCATTCTTCCTATAATTTTTCATTATTAGGGGTTGACGGAAAATCAATCCTGATATAGGAGTTTAACTTGCTGATTTTATGCGTTTTATCGGATGGCCTTTAATCAGACCAAGATGGAATTGAAACGGAGTTGTGGATGGTCCGAAAAGAACATGATGAAAGCCTTTAATCAGACCAAGATGGAATTGAAACCGGTTTCACCTTTTCACGCGGAATGTATCTTTCACGCCTTTAATCAGACCAAGATGGAATTGAAACCCCGATGCCAGCAGAAGCCAAAACCTGGAATGCTGCCTTTAATCAGACCAAGATGGAATTGAAACATCAACCATTTACGCGTGGTGTTGTTGTAGGCGATCCCTTTAATCAGACCAAGATGGAATTGAAACACAAAAGAACCTGCCCGGATCACCCAGGAGCGCATGCCTTTAATCAGACCAAGATGGAATTGAAACTATTGCCTCCAGGCGTATGAAGCCGATTGGCTGACCCCTTTAATCAGACCAAGATGGAATTGAAACGTGTTCAAACTTTGCTTTTTTGAACTGCTTTACATCCCTTTAATCAGACCAAGATGGAATTGAAACCAAGGTGCATGCCGGGGCTTCAGACGGATTAATCACTGCCTTTAATCAGACCAAGATGGAATTGAAACAGTGCAAGATATGCTTGGTGAACTGAGGGACAAATACCTTTAATCAGACCAAGATGGAATTGAAACATAAAAATAGCCGGAGGTGGCATGACTTTCAGTTTGCCTTTAATCAGACCAAGATGGAATTGAAACTGATATTTGTAACGATATCGGCAGCCACGCCCAAGTCCTTTAATCAGACCAAGATGGAATTGAAACCC
>CALGAJ010000255.1 GCA_937951975.1 uncultured Desulfotignum sp. | reverse complement strand
GCAAGCCCATCCGCATCACCAGCATGCAGTCCGTGGTGGGCGGGGTGTTCAACAATGCCGATATCATGCGCCTGGACTATCATGTGGAATATGACGCCGCCGGCCTGTCAGAGGACCAGGGGCAGTACCTGCTGGATCTCAAGGCAAAAACCGGCACCGTGGCCTATGACCGCCTGAAAATGTGGGTCCTCAAAAAGGAACTCGTGCCCACGAAAATCGAATGCTATGCCGCCACTGGCATGCTCATCAAGACCCTGCATTTCAAGGAGATCAAGGATATCGGCGACGGGGTGGTCCGCCCGGCGGTCATGGAGACGGACAGCCCGCTGTACCGGGGATATAGATCCATCATGATCTCCGCCAACCTGAAAAAACGGGATCTGCCGGACGAGGTGTTCACCCTGAACTACCTGTCCAGGGTCAAAGACCTGAGATAACCCGGGACATGGACGTTTCTAAATCCCATTATCCTCTCTTTGTTTTGCTGATGTCCTTAATGGTATGGGCGGCTGTCTGTACCCGCGCCGGGGCCTCGGAATACGATTTCGCCATCCCTGAATCAGACCCCGTGCCCTGGTCGTTCGGGGGCCGGGTCACGGCCCGGTATACCTGGCACCGTCTGGATGATTCCACCGCCGGGTATCGGCGCCTGTATGCCGGAACCGATCCGGGTGCCGATACCCACGATGTCCAGGCCCTGGCCGAACTGTCTGCGTCCTGGCGGTCAAATGCGTTCCAAGCCGTGCTCCTCACCCACCATGACTGGACCCGTACCTTTTTTGATACCGACTGGGACCATGCCGTGTATGAAGGGTATGTGTCTGTCTCCCCTGCCCCGAACCTGACCCTGGATGCGGGTAAAAAACCGGTGCTGTGGGGCACGGGCTATGCCTGGAACCCGGCCGGATTCCTCAACCGACCCAAGGACCCGGACGATCCGGGGTTGAACCTGGAAGGCCGGACCTTTCTGGGCCTGGATTACATCAGGAGCTTTTCAGACGGCGATTTGAACAATATCGGGATCACGGCACTGTTTCTGCCGGTGTTCGAAGGATTTGCCAATTCGGAACTGGGAGAGAACCGGGATGTAAACGCGGCGCTCAAGCTGTATTTTCTGTGGCACGACACCGATATCGACCTGATCTGGTTCAACGGGCCGGACCAGCCCCACAGTTTTGGGATCGATTTCGCCAGAAACCTGGCCCCCCACTTTGCCGTGCACGGAGAGCTGGCGTTTCAGAAACAGGCACCGGGCCAGACCCTTCAGCCGGACGGCACATTCGGACAAACCAAAGAAGACCAGGTGTCCGCCCTTGTGGGGCTGCGGTATCTGACCACCTCCGATACCACGGTCATTGCCGAGTATTATCACAACGGGGCCGGACAGGATTTTCTGTGGGGGGTACCGGCATCCACGGCGTCTCCGGCAGCACCGGATTCCATGGGATCCACGGCAACGCTGCGCAACCCGGGCAGGGATTACTTCTACATCAAGGTCTCCCAGAAAGAGCCGGCCGACATTCTGTATCTCACCGCCTGGATGGCCACCGTGGTCAACCTGCATGACCACAGTTTCAATCTTCAGCCCGGCCTGACCTGGACCCCGGTCACCAATCTTGAGATCAACACCCGGGTGGGCATTCCCCTGGGTCCCGCCGGAACCGAATTCGGGGAAAAACCGGACCGGTTCCGGCCCGAGATCTGGATCCGGTATTTTTTTTAACGCCCTGCCCTCGGCGTCTTCTGCCAGCAGAGCAAACCCCGGGTACCGGGGTTAACCGGCACGCCGGTCAATCCGCTTCCACTTCCATGCTTTTCATCACTGCGGCCTGGACACTGTCCCAGATCATGCGCTTGAGCTCCATGTACCGGTTGGACAGCTGCACATCCGCGTTCCGGGGGTGCGGCAGGTCATTGACGATCTCCTGGGCGATCCGGCCGGGACGGGCCGTCATCACCATGATCCGGGAGGACAAAAGCAGGGCCTCGTCAATGGAGTGGGTGATAAAAATAATGGTTTTGCGGTGTTTTTCATAGATGCGCACCAGCTGTTCCTGGAGCACCTGCCGGGTCATGGCGTCCAGGGCCGCGAACGGTTCGTCCAGAAGCATGACCTTGGGGTCGTTGGCCAGGCTCCGGGCAATGGACACCCGCTGTTTCATGCCGCCGGACAGATGATGGGGATAGCTTCTTTCAAATCCCTTGAGTCCCACGATATCGATGAACCGGTCGGCCCGCTCTTTGCGCTCCCTGTGGGGCATCCGTTTCATCTTCATGCCGAATTCCACGTTCTCCTGAACGGTTTTCCAGGGAAACAGGGCGTATTGCTGAAAGATCATGCCGCATTCCGGGGTGATGCCGGTCACCGGGCTCCCGTCCAGCAGGATCTGCCCGTCCGTGGGGCTGTCAAACCCGGCCACAAGGTTCAGCAGCGTGGTCTTGCCGCAGCCGGAAGCGCCCACGATCACCAGGAACTCCCCATCCCTGACTTCCATGGAAAGGTCCTTGAGGGCCACCACATCCTCTGCCTGTTTTTTTCCCTGCCTGCTCTGGAAAATCTTGGTGACGTTCTGTACGGCGATTTTGGTATCTGAAGTTACCGGGTCCACGGCAGCAGCCTCCTTTCAAATTTGCGGAACACCACATCGATCACCATCACGGTGATACTGATCATCACCATGCCCAGCAGCACGGTGTCGGTCTGAAAATACTCCTTGCCGTTCATGATCATGAAGCCCAGGCCTTCCCTGGCCGCCACCAGCTCGGCGGAAATGATACAGGTCCAGGCAATGCCCAGCATCACCTTGAGACCGGCAATGATCTGGGGCAGGGATCCCGGCAGGATCACCTCTCTCATCACATCCAGTTTGGAAGCCCCCAGGTTTCTGGCAGCCCGGATCAAGAGCGGATCGATGCTTTTGGTGGCTTCGATAATATACAGCAGGGACGGGGCAAACGACCCCATGAACACGATGGAGTATTTCTGGGTTTCGCTGATTCCCAGCCACAGCAGGGACAAGGGGATCCAGCTCATGGACGGCAGCGGCCTCAAAAGAGAGATGATCGGATCGAACACAGCCATGAAAAACCGGGACGATCCCAGAAAGATGCCGAAGGGAATGGCCACCAGGCTGGAGACCATGAACCCCACCATGACCCGCCGGGTGGAGGACAGGGTGTGGGAGATCAGCTGGCCGTTCTCGATCATTTTGACGGCCCGGGACAGGATCTGGGACGGGGCCGGCAGAAACAGGGGCTCGATGAATCCCAGCCGGCAGACCAGTTCCCATACCGTGATGAAGATCACCAGGGAGGCGATGCTGACGGCCAGGGATTTGGACGGGGTGTTGATTTCCATGGGATGACTCCGGTATTTGGGGGTAAGTTTTAAGTGTTCAGTTTTAAGTTTTAAGAATTGGGTAAAGGGCCTGCTGAAAATCGGCAGTCAGGCCCTTTGTTTTCATTTAAAGCGGGTTCAGGGGACCATGGCTTCCACGATCCATTCCTTGACTGCGGGGGCGCTGTCGATCTGTTTGTGCTTCACCAGGAACTCGGCCAGCTGCTGCATGCCGGTGACAAAATCGCCGGGATCCACCATCAGGGCCCGCTGCTGGTCGCCCGGAATCCATTCGATGTCGTTGAGAACCGTCATCTGGTCTTCCATGCTCAGGTTGGTGAGCTTCATCAGCACTTTGGCACATTCTTCCGGTTCGTTGATGAGCATGTCCACCGCCTCGAAATACCCTTTGACAAACGCCTTGCAGGTGTTGGGGTATTTCTGGGCGAACTCGGTTCTCACCACCAGGAGGTCCGGTCCGGGACCGAGTTTGTATTTTTTGTACAGGCTGAACTCCGTGTCATCCACCAGCAGGTGATTGCCGGGCATGTTGAGCAGTTTGTTGAAATGCGGGGTCCAGGCCGCACAGGCGTCGATCTCGCCGGAACCCATGGCTGCGGGCATCTCATTGACCTTCAGGTTGAGCAGGGTCAGGTCTTTTTCCGGATCCAGGCCGTGCTGTTCAAGAATATCCAGCACCAGCACATGGGCACTGGAGGCAAACGGGGCTGCAATGCGTTTTCCCTTGAGATCTGCAATGGATTTGATGTCATCCCGGGCAATGATCCCTTCCACGGTGGTGCAGCAGCGCTGGCCGGTGCGTGTACCGGTCAACCGTGACCTGCTGCGCGAAGG
>CALGAJ010000254.1 GCA_937951975.1 uncultured Desulfotignum sp. | reverse complement strand
CGGTGGCGGGCACGCCGGGCCGCTGGTACATGTGGCATCCCTGGCAGGTGATGCGTTTTTCCGGATCATCGGCATTGTACGGGCTGTTTTTCCATTCCGTATACGTGGTTTCCAGATTGGTGCCAAACGTCACGTGCTTGACATCATGGCAGGTGCCGCAGAACTCGGCGCTCTCATGCAGGGGGGAATAGGCGGCCTCGTGAAAGTCGGGTTCGGCATCGTCAAACGGCCCGCGCTTGATGCCGGGATCGTCCTCGCCGTATCCGGGTTCCAGCACCAGCCCGTTGTTGTACATTTTCTCCAGGTTCACGGCGGAATGGCAGTAATCACACTGAATACCATGGGTGGCGATCTCCGGGGTCTTTGACAGGTCATCGGACAGTTTTTCCGGAAATCCGGTGATCACCCCCACCGGGGTGTGGCACTTCACGCAGGATTCGGCCTCGTCAATCTCGCCCTGGTCGGTCAGGCCCTGGCGCAGAAAATTGGCCACCCGGTTATAGACCGGGTCCTTGTGGGCCAGGTTGTGCATGGAATTGGACCATTGTTCAAATTTTTCATAATGGCACCCGGCACAGGTATCCGGATCGACGAACCGGTCCAGGTCCAATGTCTGAGCCGGATTGGACAACGCAATAGTCCCCCATCCGAAGACGGCCGGGAAAATCACTAAAAGCATCACTCTGAAAATATTGCTGTGATTGCAGATCGGTTTTTTCATGACATTGCTCCTTGATTTACCAGTCCTTTGGGAAATTGTTTCACTTCACCGTCCCGGGTCAGAATCATCCAGTCGCCGTTTTCCTCCCGGGCCGCCACCAGGCAGTCCACATCGGTGCCATCGCTGAGGGTGATTGTGCAGACACCGGAATCATCCGGCGTGTCCACCCGGTCAAACTGCTTATCCTGCGCCATGGTCCTGAACATTTCCGTTCCTTTTTCAATGGCAAGGATCCGGTCATATGCGTCCGGATCCAGGCGTTTGATTTCCCGGCGCAGGTCCCGGACCTGCTGCTTTTGTTCGGCAATGGTCTGCATCACCTTTTCCATTTCCGCTTTTTGGTCGGATGGGATGGAAAAAAGAATGTGTTTGTGCAGTTCCATATCCGTTTCAATATACGAGATTTTCTTTAACAGAGTTTCCACGGTGGGGTGCATGCTGTTTCCTTGTTATAACAATTATTTTTTCAACCCGGCACCCGGCCGGTCATTTTTCCTGACTCAGGACGGACATAAGTTCCCTTCCCGGGCCGCTTTTTCATTCCCCTGGATAATCCATTCCATCAGGCGTTTCAACCAGTTTTTTTTCTTTTGTTTTTCAGACATGAGGTATCACCCTGTAGATGAGCAGCAAATGCCCTTTTTCTATTTCTTTGCAGGTTTCATATGCCAAAGACAGATCCAAAGAGGTATTGAACAAAGACAGTCCCTGACCGAACACGGCCGGTACCAGCGTCAAATGGATCTGAGTGATGAGGTTTTCTCTGGCAAACAAAGAGTTGATGACCGATCCGCCGATCAAAGCGGCCTGGTCAAAGCCCCGGTGTTTCAGGTCCGCCAGCAGCTGTGCCGGGGCCTGGTCGGTGAACACCAGGGATGGGTCATCACTTATCCGGGTTTTGTCCCGGGTCATGACGATATTTTTCCGTCCCGGCAGAGGATGTCCGATGGTGTCAAAGGTTCTAGACCCCATGATCACCACCCCGGCGTCCCGGGTGACCTTGACGAAATACTGCTTGTCTTTTTTCCCGGTCCAGTTCACCAGTTCCATCTGATTTCTGGCGATTTTACCGTCCACGGTCATGGCCATGAGCAGAATTACTTCCATGGGTTTCTCCATGATATCAGTCTGCCTGTGTATCCGGCCAGGGCCGTTTTGCCTCTTCCACCTGATAACAGAACCGGGACCAGGAAAACTCTTTGCCCGACAAAGGACAGCGCAGCGTCACCTTGTGGTCGGTCACATGGATCACCTCCCAGTCCCCGGACCGGGGGGAATCCTCGACGCGGATTTTCTGTCCGACCTTGAACGGGTATCCTTTGAACACAGTGACATTTTCCAGCATAAATACCTTCCCTTTTATTCTTTTGTTTTGAACGGCCGGGTCATGGCGGACGGATCCACCAGCTGCCGGAATTCGTCCCGGGTCAGATACCCCAGATCCACAGCCGCCTGCTCCAGGGTGATCCCTTCGGCATGAGCTTTTTTGGCGATCACGGCCGCCTTGTCATACCCGAATTCCGGTGCCAGGGCCGTCACCAGCATCAAGGAGTTCTCAAGATGGCCCTGAATGGTTTTCTGATCAGGCAAAAGTCCCCGGACACAGTTTCTGGCGAATGAATCTGCGGCATCCCCCAGAAGCCTTGCCGACTGCAGGAAATTGTAAATGATCACCGGCTTGAACACATTGAGCTCAAAATGCCCAGATGACCCGGCCACGGACAGGGTCACGTCATTGCCCATGACCTGGGCGCACACCATGGTCAGGGCTTCGGCCTGGGTCGGGTTCACCTTGCCGGGCATGATGGAGGACCCCGGCTCATTGGCCGGCAGCTGAAGCTCGCCGATGCCGCACCGGGGACCGGACCCCAGCATCCGGATGTCATTGGCGATTTTCATGAGACTCACGGCCGCGGTTTTAAGGGCTCCGTGACAGGCCACCAGATCATCATGGGCCGCCAGAACCGCAAATTTGTTGGGGGCCGGCACAAACGGATGACCTGTAAATTCTGCCAGCTTTTCCGTGACATTCACATCAAACCCTTCCGGAGAATTCAGGCCGGTGCCCAGGACCGTGCCGCCGATGGCCAGGCGGGCCAGCCGGGGCAGGTGATCCGTCAACACCCGGATATTCTGATCCACCATGGCCGCATATCCGGAAAATTCCTGGCCCAGGGTCAACGGCACCGCATCCATGAAATGGGTCCGGCCGATTTTAACAATCGTCTCCCATTCCCGGCTCTTTTGATCCAGTTCCCGGTAAAGGGCTTCCAGGCCCGGAATCGTGTTTGTGACCACCAGATCATAGGCGGCCATGTGCATGGCTGTGGGAAACGCGTCATTGGAGGACTGGGATCTGTTGACATCATCATTGGGGTGCAGGATTTGCCCGGACAGTTTCCGGGCCCGGCCGGCAATGACTTCGTTGACGTTCATGTTGGTCTGGGTACCGGAACCGGTCTGCCATACTTTCAAAGGAAAATGACCGTCCAGGTCCCCCTTGATGATCTCATCGCACACCTGCGTGATGATCCGAACCTTGTCATCCGGCAGCAGCCCGAAATTTCCGTTCACCAGGGCCGCCGCTTTTTTCAGATATCCAAACGCCCGGATCACCGGAACGGGCATGGTTTCATCACCGATGTTGAAGTTTTCCAAAGACCGCTGGGTCTGTGCCCCCCAATACACGTTTTCAGGGACACGGACCTCTCCCATAAAATCTGTTTCAGTGCGTGCCGTCATCAAGCTCTCCTATAAATAATGAGGGTATACCGACGTGAAAACATACCATCTGAACCGGGAGGGTGTCAATGAAGATGCGATCTGTACCGGCCTGCACAAAAATACTTGGAAATCAAAAAACATCATGATAAAGAAAAATATGGCAAAAAAGCGATTCAAACATTTTTTATATCAGCGGGTCATCCCCCGGGCCGGGCTGCTGATCGTAAAACTGCTGAGTCTCACCTTCCGGATCCGGTTGATGGATCAGAACCAGGAACAGACCGCCATCGACAAACATGCCGGGGTGATCTATGCGTCCTGGCATCAGCGTTTTTTCCCGGGGATCACGTTTTTTTCCACCCGTAAACCCATCACCATTATCATCAGCAAAAGCCTGGACGGAGAAATGATCTCCCGGGTGGTCAAAACCCTGGGCTGGCACCCGGTGCGGGGATCCTCATCCCGGGGCGGGAAAGAGGCCCTCACTGAGATCAAACAACTGGGAAAAATCGGCTATAAGGTCGGCCATATCGTTGACGGTCCCACCGGCCCTTTTGGTGTGGTCAAACCCGGCCTGATCCGCATCGCCCAGTTCACGGGCATGCCCATCATCCCCACCATCACCTCGGCACAGCACCGGTGGGTGTTCAACTCCTGGGACCGGTTCATGGTGCCCAAACCCTTTTCCCGGGTGATCATCCGGTTCGGAAAGCCCATTTATATGCCGGAAGAAATGGATGCACAGGCGTTTGAAACCCGGCGGCTGGCCGTGGAACAGGTCATGACCCGTCTGTATGCGGATACGGACCGGATCTGGACAGACCCCGCCCGGATCAGGGCCCTGTTCGGCTGAATCTGCCTAGCGCTGCTGCCTGCCCTTGAACCGGACGGCACACACCGCTGCCAGTACCAGAAAATTCACTGCAAAAAACAATGGAAACCAGAAAAAAGTGCCCACAAACACCTGGTTTTCAATGGTTTCGGGAGACAAACCCGATGCCGGATCCACCCCGGCCTTGGCCAGCTTCAGCACCAGGGCGTAGGCCACTCCCAACAGCCCGTAGGAAACATTGTAGGACAATCCCTTGAAACTGAGCACGGTGGCCCGCTGCCGGGAGTCGGTTTCCCGGTTGATGTAGAAGCTGACGAAAAACCCGGTGAAATACATGGCTGCAAAGGTGATCAGGGCCGGCACCAGACCGGCTCAGGGCCAGAATCCGTTCATGAAGACAAGCCCTGAAGCCGCCAGGCCCGCCGTGACCAGAAGCGCTTCCTTAGGCGTCCGGTTCTCCGCGATCTTCCGGGCAAGTTTCGGTATCACCAGCCCCAGCAGCGCCACCCCCCATCCCATGATGCCGAACAGGGATTCCGGAATGCCGATCATCCGGTAATACTGGCTGGACAGGGTGATGACCATGCGGATGGTGCCGTCCAGCAGCATGCCGAACAGCATCACCCACAGGACAAACGGGGTTTTCATGATCCAGATCCCGGCGTTGAGGGTCACAGCCAGGGTCTGTTTCACGGATTGGTCCTGGGACTCTGCGGCCGCCTGTTCCGGTTCCGTCATCTTCAGGGTGCTCACAAAGGCCAGCAGGGCCAGCACAAAGGTCAGGTACAGCGGAAACCGCATGGTCACCTCCTGGGTCAGCGGGATGCCCAGGCCCATCCAGCCCGCCACAAGGCCCATGAGATGGGGGTCATACACCACGGCCCCGACGGTCATGGCGATCACGAACCCGATGGCCTGGTACCGCATCAGCACCTCCAGGACCCGGCCCCACTGATCGGCCATGCCCGCCTCATGCAGGCTGTCATAGGCCAGGGCCTCGTCCGCGCCGCTGGCCGCTGCCTCGGCCAGGCCGCTGAGCACCCGGTTCACCAGAAACACGGAAAAGATCAATACCGGATCGATCCTTGGCATGAAACTGATGATGCCGATCTCAAAAATCATCACCCCGGCGGCAAAATTGAGCAGCCGCTTTCTGCCGATGATGTCGGCCACCGCGCCGGACGGCACCTCCGCCAGCACGATGGTGGCGGCCCAGACCGCGTTGAGAACGGAGAACTGGGCCACGGTCAGGCCGAAATCCAGAAACAGAATGGTGAACACCGGATAATAGAACCGGGAATTGAAAAACACCCGGAACGCAATGAACCACCGGATATTGGGAATGTCAAACGGGGATCTGGAACCGTCAGTCATAAAATTCCTTTCATTTCAGTTCAGGGGGCCGCAGTGAATAAATCTGATGTATCATACGCGGGCCGTCAAGTCACGGGGCAACTGACGGACCGCAAAAACGGGTCCCCTCTTGAGAAACCGGCAACGCTCCGGTATGATGCGTGTCAAGCAACTTAAAAACAATGAAACACCGCAAAAAGGATTTATCATGAACCGACTCCTGACAGGCATGGTCCTGGGCATTGTCTGGCTCATTTTTCTCTGGGTCCCTTCGATTTCCCAGGCAAAGGAATACACGATCCAGGGCCGCACCATGGGCACGTTCTACACGGTCAAGCTGGTGTCATCCAGGCCCCAGTCCATGGACCTGTGGCAGAAACAGATCGACACCCGGCTGGCACAGGTCAATGCCGGGCTGTCCATGTATGATCCGAACAGTGATCTGTCCCGGTTCAACCGGACAGAACCCGGCCAACCCTTCCGGCTGTCTCGTGATTTCGCCCGGGTCATGGACACGGCCAGAACCGTGTTCACCCTGACGGGCGGGGCATGGGACGGCACGGTCAAGCCCCTGGTGGACCTGTGGGGGTTCGGCACCCGGGAACCCACTGATTCCCTGCCGGCCCCGGATGCCGTCGCCAAAGCCCTGGCCCGGACCGGATTCCAGCACCTGGTGTTTGAAAACACCCATGTGAAGAAAACAAAACCGGGCATCACCCTGGATCTGGGCTCCATTGCCAAGGGATACGGCGTGGATGCCATTGCCGGGGTCCTGACCGGATCCGGGATTGACGACTTTCTGGTGGAGATCGGGGGTGAGCTTTACGGTTCAGGCATGAACCGTCATAAAAAACCCTGGTCCGTGGGCATCACCCATCCAATGAAAACCGGGGCCGATGCCGGCCTTTACAAGGTGGTGAATCTGGAAAAACGGGCCATTGCCACCAGCGGAGATTACCGCAATTTTTTTGAATTCAGGGGCAAAACCTACTCCCACATCATCGATCCCAAAACCGGATATCCCGTGGACAACCAGGTGGTCAGCGCGTCGGTCATCGCAGACACCTGCACCTTTGCCGATGCCCTGGCCACGGCCTTTGTGGTGATGGACCCGGCGGACAGCCTGGCCCTGGCGGACTCCCTGGAACATGTGGAATGCCTGATCATTCAGAAAACCCCGGCCGGTTTCCAGGAATTCGCATCCCATGGGTTTCACACCTTTGTCCAGTGATCCGTCCGGCCGCAAACCGGGGTTTCAGGCCGGGTTTTCCGGCTGATATTTTTTCCCCTGAAAGGTGTCCCGCCGTTCCAGGGCCTGCTGGATCAGGTTGAAGGTCTCCCGGTACCGGCCGGCCCAGGCCGGGGCCCGCAGCTCACTGCCATGGGGATCCCCCGTGATCCGCTGAATCACCATCTGTTCAGGCAGCAGCTCCAGAAAATCACACACGGTTTCCACATATTCCGTCTGTGTCATGGGCTGATAGTCTCCCGCCAGAAACAGCCGGTCCAGGGGCGTGTCTTTGATCACATACAGCAGGTGGATCTTGACCCCGTCAATACCGGCCCCGGCCAGGTACCGGGCCGTGTCCAGCATCATGTCCCGGGTTTCTCCGGGCAGCCCCAGGATCACATGGGCGCAGATCCGGATGCCCCTTCCCCGGGTCATGGCCACGGCATCTTCAAAATCTTTCAGCGTGTGCCCCCGGTTGATCAACGCCAGCGTGGTTTCATGAACCGACTGAAGCCCGTATTCCAGCCACACCAGATAGTTTTGCGCATAAGACCCGATCAGGTCCAGCTTTGGTTCATCCACACAATCCGGCCGGGTGCCCACGGCCATGCCCACCACCCCCTCGCAGGAAACCGCGGCATCATACATCTCCCGCATATTTTGAACCGAGGTGTAGGTATTGGTGAACGACTGAAAATAAGCCAGAAATTTCCTTGCCTTGTATTTTTTCATCATGGGAATTTTGCCGGCCTCGATCTGCTCCCGGATGCCCATGCCCCG
>CALGAJ010000253.1 GCA_937951975.1 uncultured Desulfotignum sp. | reverse complement strand
GATCATGCCGCATCCGCCGCCATAGGGCCGTTCGTCCACGGTGTGGTGCCGGTCTGTGGCAAAATCCCGGATCTGGATGGTCCGGCCGGAGATCAGGCCCTGACGGATGGCCCGGCCGATCATGCCGTGGTCAAAAAACGCCTGCACCAGCTCCGGAAACAGGGTTAACACGGTGAAGTCCATCACAGGCCTTTATTCATATCCTTCCGGCAACCGGGTGATCACCACGGCATTTTCAATGTCCACAGACATGACAAACTGCCGGTGCATGGGAATCAGCAGTTCCGCGCCCTTTTTTTTCACCACCAGTATGTCATGGGCCCCGGTGGTGAAAATGGTCTCGATGACCCCTAAATCACCCAGCACCTGATCCGTCACGGTCAGACCATACAGATCCTCCCAGTACCAGGCGTTTTCTTCGGGTTCAGGCAGCCGGCTGCGCGGCACCAGTAGCTGTTTTCCGATCAGCGCATCCGCCATGTTCCGGTCTGTAATCCCGGACAACCGCATGAGCAGTCCTTTTTTATAAGAAACGCAATGATCCACCACATACGGCTGCGCATCCGGCGTTTGGGCTCCTGATGCCACAAACACCCGGCTCCCCGGTCCGAAAATGTCCGGTTCCCGTGCAAAGGATCGGACCTTGAGGTTGCCCTCCAGACCATGGGCTCCGGTGATTTCACCCATGACCAGCAGGGGTGGAGAACCGGTTTCTGAACCGGGTGCAACTGTCATGAATCCACCGCTATTCAATGATTTCCAGAACGGTTCTTTTTTTCATCTTGGTGGATGCCGCGCTTAAAATGGTTCTCATGGCCCGGGCCGATCTGCCCTGTTTTCCGATCACCTTTCCCAGATCCTCTTTGGCCACTTTAAGCTCCAGAACCGATGTCTGGTCTCCAACCACTTCCGAAACATTGACCTGGTCGGGATTGTCCACCAGTGCTTTGGCAATGTATTCAATCAGCTCTTTCATATGTCCATCTCCTTGCTGCGTCAAAGGGGTGAGAATCCGGATGTGTCAATAGAAAACAGGTTCAGGCGGTTGTCGCCGGTTCGGGCGCGGCCGCCTGTTTTTTCAAAAGGCTCGTCACCGTGGTGGAGGGTTTGGCGCCCTGGTCCAGCCAGTACTGGATCCGGTCCTGTTTGAGCACGATGTCGGCCGGATCGGTCATGGGGTTGTAAGTGCCTAAGGTTTCCAGGAACCGGCCGTCTCTGGGGGCTTCGATGTCTGCGGCCACGATTCTGTAAAACGGTTTTTTCTTGGTGCCCTTGCGGGTCAGTCTGATTCTAACGGACATAGGTTGTTTTCTCCTTAAAACGGCAGCATGTTTTTTAATGATCGCATGCCGCCTTTATTGAACTTCTTGATCATTTTCATGGACTGGGTGTAGCTTTTCAGCAGCTTGTTGACATCCTGGACCGTGGTCCCGGAGCCAGAGGCGATCCGTTTTTTCCGAGACGCCTTGATAATGGCATATTTTTCTCTTTCTTCCGGGGTCATGGAATTGATGATGGCTTCGATTTTCACAAATTCCTTTTCATCGATGTTCAATCCTTTGAGCTGTTTTTTGTTCATTCCCGGCAGCATGCCTAGAATATCCTTGACCGACCCCATTTTGCGGACGGTTTTCATCTGGTCTCTGAAATCTTCCAGGGTAAAGGCGTTCTGCCGCAGTTTTTTTTCAAGGGTTTTGGCTTCCTTTTCATCCACGGCCTCCTGGGCCCGCTCGATAAAAGAAAGGGTGTCTCCCATCCCTAAAATTTTAGAGGCCATCCGGTCCGGGTGAAACGGTTCCAGACCGGTAAATTTTTCTCCCACACCGATAAATTTCAGCGGTTTGCCGGTCACGGCCTTGATGGACAACGCAGCCCCGCCCCGGGCATCTCCATCCATTTTGGTCAGCACCACCCCGGTGAGGTCCAGGCGCTGGTCAAAGGAACCGGCAATATTTACGGCATCCTGACCGGTCATGGCATCGGCCACCAGGAGGATTTCCGATGGATTCACCCCTTTTTTCAGGGTTTCCAGTTCCGCCATCAGGGTATCATCCATGTGCAGGCGCCCGGCCGTGTCGTACACCAGGGTGTCGCATCCCTGTTCCCGGGCCGCCACCTGCGCGTCCTGGCAGATCTTGAGCGGTTTCATGTCCGGGGTGCTGTCAAACACCGGCAGATCCAGCTGGGTCCCGATTTTTTTCAGCTGGTCGATGGCTGCCGGCCGGTACACATCCACGGGCACCAGCAACGGTTTTTTTCCCTGCTTGCGCAGGTAAAGACCCAGTTTGCCGGCAGTGGTGGTTTTCCCCGACCCCTGGAGTCCCACCAGCATAATGGATCCGGAAGCACCCGTGCCCAGGTTCAGGGCCTGATGTTCCGATCCCATCATCCGGGCGAACTCGTCATACACGATCTTGATGACCTGCTGGCCCGGTGTCAGGCTTTCCATGACCTCCTGGCCAAGGGCCCGGGTCTTTATATCTGAAATGACATTTTTTGCAACCTTATAATTGACATCCGCCTCAAGAAGTGCCATTCTCACTTGTTTGAGACCTTCTTCAATATTCTTCTCATTCAGGGTGCCGTGGCCTTTCAGCTTCTTAAAGACCGAATCCAGCCTGTCACTCAAATTTTCAAACATAAAAAGACCTTCATCACAATATCAAATCAAATCATTGAATTTAGTCCATAAACCGTGATATGTCAAGGAAATAATCCAGTTGGATCCACAGGAACAAGCATGGAAAACTTATTGAATTATACCCGGGAAGATCTTTCCCGATGGCTTGAGGAAAAAGGCGTCCGGCCGTTTCGATCCTGTCAGATTTTCAAATGGCTGTATCTGAAACTGGCGGATGATTTTGATCAGATGACCGATCTGGGCAAAGATCTGCGGGCCCTGCTGGCGGACCATTTTTATTTTGACTGTCTCACTCTGGCAGACACACAGGTGTCTGCGGACACCACGGAAAAATATCTGTTTCAGTTGATGGATGGGGCTTATATCGAATCCGTGCTCATACCGGAAAAAGATCATTTTACCCTGTGCGTGTCCTCCCAGGTGGGATGTGCCATGAACTGCCGGTTCTGTCTGACGGCCAAAGCGGGATGGAAAAGACATCTGACCGCCGGTGAGATCATCGCCCAGGTCCGGACCGTGCGGAAGTTCCTTGCACACAGAAACATGGATCCCCAGAAACTGTCCAATGTCGTGTTCATGGGCATGGGCGAACCCCTGGCCAATTATGATCAGGTGATCCAGGCCATTGCCGTGATCACGGATACGGATTTCGGGTTGAAATTCTCCCCGAGACGGGTCACGGTGTCCACCTGCGGCCTGGTGCCTGAAATCCTGGATCTGGGAAAGGCGTGTCCCGTGAACCTGGCGGTTTCGCTCAATGCCACGGAGGATGAGGCCCGGTCCCGGCTGATGCCGGTCAACAACACCTATCCCATGGCATCGCTTCTGGCCGCATGTCGACAGTTCACCATGAAGCCCAGAAACAAGATCACCTTTGAATATATCCTGATCAGAGGCGTGAACGATTCACCGGACCATGCCCGGCAACTGGTCCGGCTGCTGGCCCCGCTGCGGGCCAAGGTCAATCTCATTGCATTCAATCCGCATCCGGGAACCCGTTTGAAAGCACCGGAGCCGGAAACCGTTAAAACATTTTTGCAGATCCTGCTGGATAAAAACATGACCGCTATTGTAAGGAAAAGCAAGGGAGCTGATATTCTGGCAGCCTGCGGACAGCTCCGGGCGCAGCAAAAGGAAAAAAGGATTGAAATCGATTGAAAAAGCCTTATTTTATCTATATCGGTTGACATTGGTGTGAAATCCCTGGACAAATATTTTAAACCCGTAAATTTGAATGGAAAAAATCATGACGGATATCAGTTTGGAAAACAAAAGAATTCTGATCGTGGATGATGAGCCGGATGTGCTGGATTCTCTGGAGGAACTGCTGGATATGTGCACCGTGACCCGGGCCCAGTCGTTTGAGGAAGCGGATCAGCTGTTGAAAGAGCAGACATTTGATATTGCCATACTCGATATCATGGGCGTGGACGGGTATCAACTGCTGGAAACGGCCAACAAAAAAGAAATCGTGACCGTGATGCTCACGGCCCATGCCTTAAGTCCGGATAATATTAAAAAATCCTACCTGGGCGGGGCCTGCTCCTATATTCCCAAAGAAGAGATGATCAATATTGAAACATTTCTGCTGGATGTTCTGAAAGCCAAAAAAGAAGGAAAAAATCCCTGGACCAGCTGGTATTCCCGTCTGGCATCTTTTTGTGAAAGAAAGTTCGGCAAGGACTGGGATAAGGATGAAAAGGAATTCTGGGAAAAAATGATTTATTATTGATTCTTGACAATGGATCCGATCAACCGGGATCCCAGTTCCGATGGTTTCAGAGGAACCACGGTGACTTCGGACCGTTCATGTTCAACAGTGACTTGAATCTGGGTGGGGACGTTTTCAGGCGCTTTGGTATAGGCCGCTGTCATGGCAGCGGCCTTTTCAATTTCCGCTGTTGAAAATTGCCCGGTGAGAAGGGCGGTGGGGCCCGGCAGCCACGCATGGTTGAGTTGAACATCCGCTGTGGGGTCATACCAGGCCAGAATCTGTTCATTGTCTGTTTTTGACCGTCCGATCACCAGTTTGCAGGTAGGGGTCAGGCGAAAATGGCGGCCGTATTTGAGCAGGTGAATGTGCCGGATCTCCTTTGTTTTCTGAACGTCAAACAGGTCTTTGAGCCGGATGGAAAATCCGGGATCTGTGAGCAGGCATCCCCCGGCCGGGGCCGGGTATTCGAAAATCCCCAGTTGCCGGGCCAGGGCGATCTGAGATTTTCTGGACCGGCCGTTAATGCCCAGAAGTTGTGTCCGGTCCACCAGACCCTGGATTTCCATGGGCGTTTCCGGCAGACACCGGGCACTTAAGGGCCGCAATATGAATCCTTTGAATCGGCTGTTTTTTTCCACGTATTGCAGGGCGTTTTTGGTCTGGGATTTGGGCCGCTGGCCCACGACCTCTCCGCTGAACAGAAAATCAAAAGCCATTTTTCGCATGAGACGGCCGGCGGTTTCAAACATGAGTGCATGACAGTCCATGCACGGATTCATGTTTTTCCCAAATCCGGCCTTAGGGGCTTCCATCATTTTCAGATACGGCCCGGTAATGTCTTTGATGATCAAAGGGATGTCACAGATGGCGGACGCTTTCTGGGCTTTTTCCGATGAGAAGAACGGGGTTTCAAAACTGATCCAGGTCACATGGATGCCCTGATTTTTAAGTACAACACCGGACAGCATGCTGTCCAGTCCGCCGGAACACAGCCCCAGCGCCCGGACAGGGCTTGTGCTTTTTCTGTCACTCATATATAAATGTCTTTCATGAAAAACGTGGATATTCCATTTTTGCTGAGCACATTAAAAGACCGATACCCGGATGTCAAGACACAACTGGACCACCAGACCCCGTTTCAGCTGCTCGCCGCCACTATTTTGTCGGCCCAGTGCACCGACCGGCAGGTCAACCAGGTGACCCGGCATCTGTTTGCCCGGTTTCCCGATCCAGCCGCTCTGGCTGGAGCCGATTTGACTGACATCAAAAAAATCATTTATTCCACGGGGTTTTACAACAACAAAGCCAAAAATATCAAGGCCTGCGCCCAGGCCCTGCTGGACCGCCATGCCGGTCAGGTGCCCGATGACCTGGATCTTCTGGTGAAACTGCCCGGTGTGGGGCGAAAGACCGCCAATGTGGTAAGATCGGCGGCGTTCGGACATCCGGCCATTGTGGTGGATACCCATGTGCTGCGCATATCCAACCGCCTGGGTCTGACCCGGTCCCGGGATCCGGTCAAAGTGGAATTTGATCTCATGAAAGCCATTCCGGAATCAGCCTGGAGTGACCTGTCTTTGCAGTTTATTTATTTCGGCCGGGACATCTGTGATGCCAGAAAACCCAAGTGCGGCCGGTGCCCTTTGTTTGATGTATGCGTGTTTCCCGGCAAAAAAAATACAGACACAAAATAGAACGCCTTTAACCGGGTGTAAAGGAAATGAGATATGGACAATATTTTTACCCCTGATTTCTGGATCCGGGAATGGGAAAAAATTAAATCCGATGACACCTATGCCGTGCATAAAGGATTTGCCACACCGGAATACTGGGACAGGGCCGCAGCCACTTACAACAAGGGAACGCAGGAAAAACAAAACCGGAAAACAGATAAAGCCCTGGCCCGGTTCCGGGAGGCCGGCCTGCTGTTCGATGGCATGGCCGTACTGGATATCGGATGCGGTACCGGGGACTTGGCCCTGGGTCTGGCTGAAACCGGGGCACAGGTCACGGCCCTGGATTTTTCGGCTGCCATGCTGGACCGGTTGGACCGGGCCATACCGCCGCATCTCAAGGACCGGATCCACTTGCGCTGTGACGACTGGCACGGGGTGGATATCCGGAAAAATGGGTGGGAAAACCGGTTTGATCTGGTCACCGGATTCATGGCGCCGGCATTGTCGACCTCCCGGTCGTTTTTTAAAATGATGGCCTGCGGCAAAAAAGGGTTTGCCATCCGGGGGTGGGCGGACAAGAAACCCGATCCGGTCATGGCGGCTTTGTGGAAAAAGATCATGGATCGGCCCCTGGACGATCGGCCCCAATCCATTCTTTATAAAATTAATCTATTGGTTGCCATGAAAAAATTTCCCGATGTCTGGTTCGATAAAATGGAATGGACTCAGACTGCCACTCTGGATCAGGAAATTCAGAACCAGATGGCATTTTTCCAGAAGGTCGCTTCAGTACCTGAGACAAAATTGAGGCGGATCATTGAGTCCTATCTGGAAACCATCGAGACAGACGGCCGGATCAGCCGCATGCAGCAAGGCCTGACCGCCACAGTGGTCTGGTCTGAAAACCGGTGGTGATATTTTTTATTCCATGCCCTGTTTCCGGTAGGGACAGGCATCCAGCGTGGCAATGAATTCCACAAATTTTTTAAAAGACTGACTGTCCATGGCATGTTCCATGCGGCAGGCGGTTTCATCGGCCCGGGCTTCATCCACTTCCAGTATCCGGAATAAAAAATCCTTGAGTACCGTGTGGCGGTATTCAATTTTTTTTGCGATTTTTTCCCCTTCCGGGGTCAGTGTTACATATCCATACGGCTCATAGTTAATCAGTTTTCTGGCTGCCAGTTTTTTGAGCATGCCTGTGACAGATCCCCGTTTGATATCCAGTTTTTCGGCAATGTCTTTGGATCGGGCCACGGTGTTTTGCGTTTGCAGCGCCAGTATGGTTTCCAGGTAATCTTCAATATTTTCGGAAAGCGGAACTGTCTTTTCCATGTCTTCCTCCATGTTGGGGTCCTGTTTTTTTTATCGTCTGATGATATAGTAAGTCAATTAAAAAAAAATTCATACCATTCAAATTTGTTATTGACAATATTTAATGTTAGCCATATAAAACTTATCCATTTGAATGATTCAGCAAAAGGAGAGGACATGATGGAAGGCATTTCATTGCGGCAGATGCAGGTGAATCAGACGGGTACCGTTCTCCGCGTCAGAGCCAGGGGAGAGCTGGGCCGGCGGATTCGGGATATGGGCCTGGTCCCGGGAAAAGATATCCGTA
>CALGAJ010000252.1 GCA_937951975.1 uncultured Desulfotignum sp. | reverse complement strand
TCAATAACTACAATAAGGAAAGCCTGACCCCGACTTCACTGCTTGACAGAACTGCCAGTCTCATATAGTTTCAGGGACACCCAAAGATTCAAATTCAAGCGAGGAATTATGACGACAGAGACAATCGGACTGCTTTACATGCTTGCGGATGCGGGGCCTGTGGTAAAGTTTGTCATGCTCGTGCTCCTGTTTTTTTCCATTATCACATGGGCCATCATTTTTATAAAATTCCGGTACTTTAGGAAAGCGTTCCGGGAAACAGCGGATTTCACCGACATATTCTGGCAGTGCCGGACTCTGGCCGATGCGTTTGCCAAAGCCAAGGCCCTGCGGTCGAGTCCGGCGGCCCGAATCTTTATTCCGGCGTACATGGAAATCAATCGATCCCAGGGAAAAGACACCCCGGTGTCCCTGCAGAGTATGGGCAATGTCCAGCGGACCCTGCGGCGGTCCATCATGGTGGAGCTCCATCGTTACCGCCAGCTGGTGCCGTTTCTGGCCACCGTGGGAAATACCGCCCCTTTTATCGGACTTTTCGGCACGGTATGGGGGATCATGCATACGTTCCAGGGCATCGGTCTGAGCGGGTCCGCCAGCCTGGCCGTGGTGGCTCCGGGAATTTCCGAAGCGTTGATCGCCACGGCTGCCGGACTGGCCGCAGCCATTCCCGCCGTGATGGCGTATAACCATTTCACGGATAAAATCCGGGCGCTCAATTCGGAGCTGGAAACGTTTTCGTCTGATCTGCTGAATATCATAGAACGTGACATACAAAGTCAAATGGAGGCATGATGCGGTTTGAATCCGACAGTGATGCATTGATGTCTGAAATCAACGTGACCCCGTTTGTGGACGTGATGCTGGTGCTGCTGATCATTTTCATGGTGACGGCACCCATGATGGTTCAGGGGGTGGATGTGGACCTGCCCACGGCCACGGCAGCACCGCTGCCGTCCGATGAGAACCATCTGATGATTTCCGTGGACAAAGACGGCACTGTGTATCTCAACAACCAGGAGGTGCCGGTAGGGTTTCTGGCGGAAAAACTGGGGGCGATTCTGGAAAATATGGATTCCGATGCCGTGTATCTGAAAGCGGATAAACAGGTGCCCTACGGGGTGGTGGTTCATGCGATGTCCCAGATCAAGAAGGCAGGAGTGAAAAGCCTGGGCATGATTACTCTTCCGGACGATGCAGATGCATCCTGACATGTCGGCGTGATGGCACTTTTTTCTCCAATCAGAGATATCCGCACCCGGGATCTTGACACAGACGAAATTCGCACCCGGCGACTGGCCGTGTATGTGGGCCTGTCCATCTGTGTTCATGTGCTTTTTTTTCTGGTCAGCATATGGCTGGTTCAGTTCAGGATGCCCTACCGGATGCCGGAAGTGGTCCAGGTGGATCTGGTATCGTTTTCCCCGGGAGAACCCGGCGGTCCAGCCGCAAAAGAAAATGTGCTCGATCCTGTGCCGCCGTCTGCGACATCTGTGGACAACATGCCCGAACCGGCGGTTTCAGAATCCCCCCCACCACCGGTGGAAAACACACCGGCACCCGAACCCGAACCCGTGGCCGTGCTGAAGCCGGATATCAGTTTAAAGTCAAAACCTGAAAATCTCAAAGAGCTGATGGCCGAAAAACCGGAACCGGCACCCGAACCCAAACCCGAACCCAAAGCAAAGCCAAAACCTGCTGAGCCGCCCCCTGAAAAAAAGCCGGAACCCGCACCTGAGAAAAAAGAACCAAATTCACAGCAGCAGCTGGCGCAAGCCATGGAACGGCTTGCCAGAACCGTGAAAGAACAGGACAGATCCGTGTCGGATTCCGGTACCGGCACCGGACCGGTTTCCGGGTCCGGTAAAGGGGGCGGCACCGGAAAAAAAGGGGGGACTCCCCTGGATTTGTACAAGATGGTGTTATCGTCAGCCATTCAGCAGAACTGGGTGTTCAATGAGATGCTGGCTGGAATGGATCAGAATCTGGAAGTCCGGATTTTAATAAAAATTTTGAAAAACGGGGAAATAAGAGATATCTTTTACGAGACCCGGTCCGGGAATTCATACCTGGATCAGAGTGCCAAACGGGCGATTCAGCGGGCCAGTCCCCTGCCGGCGCTGCCCCCGGGCATGGCCTCCTATGATGTGGTGGTGATTTTTACCCCGAAAGGATTGAGATGACCAGACGATTTTTACTGTCAGCGGTCTTGTTTATGCTGGCCGGTCTGTTTTTTATGGCTCCGGACCGGTTGACGGCAGCCCCCTATGATACCATTCAGGTGAGCAATCCGTTTCTGAATAAAACCCCGATCGCATTGCCCGCGTTCAAAGCATTGACCGGGAGCCCGGCGGAAATGAAGATCGGTGCGGATGCACGCGATATCCTTGAAAGCGGACTGGCATTCACCGGATATCTGAAGCCGGTCAATCCCAATGCGTTTCTGGCGGATCCGTCCAAAACCGGGATCCAGATGTCACAGATCAAATTTTCGGATTGGACCGGCATCGGAGCGGAACTGCTGGTCACCGGAGGGATTGAGGAAAAAGACGGGCAGGTGAAGCTGGAAATGCGGCTGTTTGACACGTTCAATACCCAGCTGTTGAAAGGCAAAGTCTATACCGGCCCGCCGGACCAGGTGCGACGGATGATTCATCTGTTCTGCGCGGAAGTGTCCCATGCATTGACCGGCAGCTGGGGGGTATTTGCCAGCAAACTCGCTTTTGTTTCCACGGTGGATGGCAACAAAGAAATTTTCGTGAGTGATTTTGACGGGCACAATCCCACCCGGATCACCCGTCACAAGAACATTTCTCTGTCCCCGGCCTGGTCTTCGGACGGCCAATGGCTGGCGTATGTGACCTATGCCGGCGGCAAACCTGATATTTATATCCGGGGCCTGGAACAGGACCAAAGCACGGTGATCAACCGGGAGGGCATGAATATCACCCCGGCCTGGATGCCTGGAAAAGAGGTATTGGCCGCGGCTTTGAGTTTTTCAGGAAACCAGGAAATATATCTGTTGACCCGGAAGGGAGAAATGATTACAAAGGTAACCAGCAGCTGGGGGATCAATGTCTCTCCGCAATTTTCACCGGACGGCGGCAAACTGGCGTTTGTTTCCAACCGATCCGGAAACCCGCAGATCTACATCAAGGATCTGACATCCAGTGAGGTCAACCGGGTGACGTTTCAGGGAAAATACAACACATCTCCAGCCTGGTCCCCGGATGGGAAGAAAATGGTTTATGTGGGGATTGAGAAAAACCGGATCGATCTTTACTTGATCCGGCTGGACAAAGGCCCCGGCATGCCGGTGCAGCTGACCCGTGACCAGGGAGACAATGAGGATCCGGCCTGGTCCCCGGATGGAAACCTGATCATTTTTACATCAACCCGGGATGGACAGGGGCCGGGGCTGTTCGTGATGACAGCAGCCGGAACCGACCAGCGGCGGCTCATGAAGATGCCGGGCCGTCAGACCCAGCCCCGCTGGTCCAAGCCCATGACATATAAAGAATAAAGGTATCAGAAGGTAATCAAATCAATCAAGGAGGGTGTGTGATGAACAGACAATTGGGATTATATTTGTTGATGGCCGTTCTGGTGGCCGGGCTTTTTTTGACGGCATCCTGTGCCAAAAAAACAGTGGTCTCCGACGGCACCACCATTGAAGACCAGACACAGACCGCGGCGGAAGCCGCAGCTGCGGAAGCGGCCAGAAAAGCGGAACTGGAACGCATCCGGCAGCAGGAACTGCAGGAGGAAGCCGCCAGAAAACTGGCCATGGAACAGGCCCGGACCGAAGCGGCTAAAACCCGTTTTCTGAATCAGAACATTCATTTCGAGTACGACAGTTCCCAACTGACGGACACGGCAAGAGAACTGCTTCGGGAAAAAGCGGACTGGCTCAAGGCCAATCCGGAACACAGCATTGTCATTGAAGGTCACTGTGATGAAAGGGGAACCACGGAATACAACCTGGCACTGGGCGACCGGCGTGCCACTGCAGCGAAACAGTATCTGCAGGATCTGGGAATTGAATCCTTCCGGATGACCACGGTCAGCTACGGGGAAGAACGCCCCCTGGATCCGGGTCAGAATGAAATGGCTTACAGCAAAAACCGGCGGGCACAGTTTGTCCTGAAATAACGGCCAGTGTGCGGACTCACCAGGGTCCGGCGGATATCCAGAACACGTATCCGGCCGGACCCTGGCTTTTTATTCAGGGTAGGAGAAGAACATGAGAACCCATATTTTACGAATCTGCGCCATATTGTTGATACTGCCGCTGTCAGGGTGTGTGGCCACGGATCAATACCAGATACTGGAAAATCGCGTCACTGCCCTGGAGATGGAAAACACCCGGCTGAATCAACAGCAGAACCGGATGGCGGATCTGACCTTTGCTATCGATGGTCTGGAAAAAAAAATTCAGGAAATGGATCAGACATCCAGGCAGGATATTGCTGACATCAATCAGGATTTGCAGCAGGTGCACAGAAAAAATGCGGAGCTGCAGGGAATGATGGAAGAAACCGCGTATCAGATGGGCCGCACAGACCCGGATTCCCGGACAAACCTGACACAGGTGCTGGAACAGATGGACCGGGCTGTTTCCCGCAATCATACCCGGCTCACCCGGGTGGAAACCTATCTGGGATTTGAGCCCACGGTGCCGGGGACCGATGACACTGAGTCATCCGATGCCGCAGCATTACCTGATGCGGATGCCGGTCAGACAGCAGCGGCGCCGGTTTCCGATAAAGCCGCTTACGAACAGGCCAAAAAGACATTTGATGACGGAAATATGGAAACCGCGCGGATTCAGTTTGAAAATTTCATCAACACGTTTCCGAACTCGACCTATGCCGGCAATGCCCGATTCTGGATTGCGGACAGCTATTATGCGGAAAAATGGTATGAAAAAGCCATTCTGGAATATCAGAAAGTGCTGGAACAGTACCCGGACTCCAATAAAGCGGCGGCAGCCCGCCTCAAACAGGGATACGCCTTTGCCGAGCTGGGGGAGACGGCCAATGCCCGGCTGATATTGAATGAACTGATCTCCCGGTATCCGGACTCCCGGGAAGCGGAATTTGCAAAAAATAAACTTGAAACCCTGAAGTGAAAGCCGGATCGATCAAGGTCGTGGGAATCGATCCCGGTCTGGCCGGTACCGGAATCGGGGTGGTGGAAGGCGATGCCCGGGCTCTGGCCCGGTATTCGTTCGGGTGTGTGGCCACGGCATCGGGCGATTCCCTTCCTTTTCGGCTGGACACCATTTATACGCGCATCAGTGCTTTTTTGTCGGATCAGTGCCCGGACCTGGTGGTGATCGAGGATATCTATTCACTGGACAAATACCCGGGATCCGGGATTCTGCTGGGCAAGGTTTCCGGGGTGCTGCTGGTGGCGGCATACCGGGCCGGGGTCCGGGTGGAGGAAATCGCTGTGCGGGAAGCCAAAAAAATTGTCTGCGGCAACGGCAATGCCGACAAATTTCAGATGGAACGATCCGTGCGCCATTTTTTGAATCATCCGGATCCCATTCGGCCGTTTCATGCGTCCGATGCCCTGGGACTGGCCATCACCGGATATTTCCGGTACAGGAAAAACGACAATGATCGGATATCTTGAAGGACGACTTTTGGATGGGGATGACAGTGATGTCATTCTGATGCTGGCAGGGCAGGTGGGGTATGAAATTCTGGTCAGCCCGTTTACCCGGGCCCAGGTGATGGCCCAATCCCAAGAGACTCCGGTTCAGCTCCATATTTATTATCATGTGACCGAACGCCAGCCCAGGCCGGTTTTGATCGGATTCCTGGAAAAAAAAGACAAAGCGTTTTTTCAATTGTTTATTTCCGTGTCCGCCATCGGACCCATGAAGGCGGTCAAGGCCATGGTCCGGCCGGTGGGTGAGATCGCCGCCGCCATCGAGGATAAGCAGGTGTCCCTGTTGTCCAAACTGCCCGGCATCGGCGTGCGGACCGCCGAGAAAATCATTGCCACGTTGCATGGTAAAACCCGGGAATTTGCCGAAAGAACCGCTTCCCGGACCCCGGCGGCTTCAAAACCGCCGTCTCCGGACAACCCGGAAACCGTGGTGCTGGTGACCGGTGTGCTGGTGGACCAGCTGGGACATTCCCCGGCTTCGGCCCAGCGCATGATCCGGGCCGCACTTGAGAAAAATCCCGGCATTCAGACCCCGGAAGCGCTGCTGGATGCCATTTACCAGGAGGGCGCCTGAATATGACGGATGATATTCTGTCCTATCGCTCGGAGGTCAAAGGGGTGGTCACGGCCCAGCCCACTCCGGAGGACCGGGCCCCGGATATGGTGTCCCTGCGTCCTGAACGGTTTGAGGACTACGTGGGTCAGACCGCCACCGTGGAAACGTTGAAAATCGCCATCCAGGCCGCCAAACTCAGGAATGAGCCGTTGGATCACATTCTGCTGCACGGCCCGCCCGGTTTGGGGAAAACCACCATCTGCCACATCATTGCCAATGAAATGGGAAAAGATCTTACGGTCACATCCGGCCCCACCCTGGAAAAAGGCGGGGATCTCATGGGGATTTTAACCCATCTTTCGGACGGGGAGTTTCTGTTCATCGATGAAATCCACCGGATTCCCAAAGTGGTGGAGGAATTTCTGTATCCGGCCATGGAAGATTTTGCCGTGGATTTTGTGTTTGACAAAGGCATTCATGCCAGAAGCCACCGGTATCGGCTGAAGCGGTTTGTGCTGGTGGGCGCCACCACCCGGGTGGGACTGCTTTCCTCACCGTTGCGGGACCGGTTCGGCCTGTTCCGGACCCTGGATTTTTATACACCGGAAGACCTGGTGGTGATTATCCAGCGGTCGGCCCGGCTGCTGGAGACCCGGATTACCGATGACGGGGCCATGTCCCTGGCAAAACGGTCCCGGGGAACCCCGCGGATCGCCAACCGTCTGCTCAAACGGGTGCGGGATTTCGCCCAGGTCCGGTCCGACGGCCGGATCACCCGGGATACGGTTCAGGCGGCCCTGGCGCTGGAGGGTATCGACCATCTGGGCCTGACCGTTTTGGACCGCAGCTATCTTGAAACCATTATCGATTTTTATCATGGGGGTCCGGTGGGCATTGAAGCCATTGCCGCCACCCTTCAGGAGGAGACCGATACCCTGGTGGATGTGGTGGAACCGTTTCTGTTGAAAATCGGCCTGGTGCTGCGGACGTCCAGCGGCCGGAAAGCCTCGAATACAGCATATCAACATCTCAAAAAAGTCTTGAAAGACGATTCAAGGTAACTTGCGACTTATGACACATCTCTTATTGTTGCTGATCTGGATGGTTGCCGCATGTATGCCTGCCCTGGCTGAATCCCAGCCGGCCGCAGTCATCTCCCTGCCCCGGGGGGAACATGCCATTCTGGTGGAAAAAAAGACCCAGCGGTTTTATGTGTATCAGGCTGATCCGGAATCGTCACAGTTCATCCGGGTGCTGGAAACCGATTGCTCCACCGGAGAAGGTTTCGGCCCGAAAGAAGTGGAAGGGGACAAAAAAACACCGGAAGGCATCTATTTTCTCATCGATGAGCATCAAGACAAAGATCTGACCCCGATTTACGGTTCCAGGGCATTTCCCACGGACTATCCCCA
>CALGAJ010000251.1 GCA_937951975.1 uncultured Desulfotignum sp. | reverse complement strand
GGGGATATGCAGGCACCTGCTGCGGCACGTTTCTGTCCGTCAGCCGGCCGGCCATATCTTCCAGGCTGGTGAACCGCATCATGAAAGGGGCCATTCAATCCGGCGCGGAATGTATTGTCACCGCCTGCGCCATGTGCCATCTCAATCTGGAGATCCGGTGCACCCCTGAAAACCGAATCCCGGTGTTTCATTTTTCCGAAATGCTGTCTCTGGCCCGGGATGGAAGAGCCTCCAGAGAATGGCTGAACCGTCATTTGATCGACCCGGTCCCGGTATTGAAAACCCGGTGGCAGGTGTGATTTCAGACATCTGCCCTCAAGGTCAAAATCACCACAGTGATATTGTCACTGCCGTCTTCAGTCAGGGCGGTTTTTATCAGGGTATCTGCGGCTCTCGCCGGGTCTGTCGTTTTGCGGCAGGTGGTGATGATGATGTCCGGCGGGATATGGCGGTAACATCCGTCCGACATCAACAGAATCATGTCTTCTTCCGCCAGTTCAAACCGGCCGGACTGCACTGCCAGTTCCCCGCATCCGAGATACTGTTCCAGCACCTGCCGGGAATAATGGGTTTTGGCCTGATCCGGGGAGATCTCTTTTTCCGCAACCAGAAAATCCGCTAGGGTCTGGTCCCGGGTGATCCGGGTCAGGTCATCCCCATGCAGATGATACAGCCGGCTGTCCCCGGAATGGGCCCAGAACACGGTGCTGCCCGACACCACGGCACTGACCAGGGTGGTGCCCATGCCGTTGAGATATGGGTCTTTTTCCGCCATATCACAGAGGTCTTTGTCCATTTTTGTGTAAAACCGCTTCAGAGATTCCAGGGGGGACGATCTCTTTTCAAGGGCCAGGCCCTGGAGGTGTTTGATCACATGACCTGAGGCGATCTCTCCGCCGATGGCCCCGCCCAGGCCGTCGGCCAGGGCCAGCAATGCGAAATCATGGCCTTGGGGATGAGATGGATTCTCAAGGCAGGCCAGGTACCGGTCCTGGTTGGTTTTGCGCAGATGGCCGATATGGGTGGCCGCCGCAATATTCATGCGGCGGCCGGGCAGGGTATCCCGGGCTTCATTCTGCCCTGTGCTCATGCAGCAGTAACGTCCCGGTAACAGCACCGGCCCGGATCTGCGGACCGGGCTGAAATCGAAATCCGTGGCATTGGCCAGCCATTGCCGGGCCTCTTCCGGTGTCTGAAACCGGTGATCCGGATCTTTTTCGCAGGCTTTCAGGATAAACTGTCTCAGGGAGTCCGGCAGGTGTTTCACCTGTTCACTCGGGTCCGGCAGCGGCTGGTGACGGATCTGTTTCATGAGTTGAGCTGAATCCGCCGTATCCCAGGGCAGCCGGCCGGTCACCATGTGAAAGGCAGTAAGCCCCAAGGAAAACAGGTCGGTGCGAAAATCAGCCGGCTCGCCGTCAAACACTTCCGGGGCCAGGTAATACAGGTTTCCGCCCATGAGAAAATCATCGGTTCCCACGGGACAGGCCAGGCCGAAATCAATGAGTTTGATCCGGTGATCTTCAGATACCATGATGTTGGTCGGGTTGATGTCCCGGTGCACCAGGCCTTTCTTTCCGGCATAGACCATGGCGGACAGCAGCTGGTCCAGATAAGTCCGGACCAGGTCCGGGGGAATGCGGTGCTGCCGGACGATAAGTTCCTCCAGAGAGCGGCCTGTGAGGTATTCACAGGCAATGAACACGGTCTTGTACCGGGAAGTGATATCATACACTTTCAGGATGTGGGGGTGGTCCAGGTCCGCGATGATCCGGGCCTCGTTCTTGAAATTGTCTTTGAATTCCCGGTTCATGGACAGGTGATGGCGCAGCATTTTGACGGCCACTGGTGTTTCCAGGTCCAGGTGAACCGCTTTGTAAATGATGCTGTACCCGCCTTTGCCGATGATACCGGTGATCAGATAAGGCCCGATGCGGCGTTCGGCGATCGGGCCGCTGCGGTCGAACCGGTCCGCCACCAGTTCGGTTAAAAAGGCGTACAGGTCCGGGTCCTGTTCCGGGATCCGGTCGAAATCCGGTTTATGGATGGCCCAGGCGTCCAGGTCGGTTTCCGCTTCCACGTGAAATCCCATGGGTTCTCCGGTCAACAGCGAGATCATGCCCACGATGTCCCCTTCGCTGCGGTGGCCCACCGGGTGGAGTCCGTCCTCGTTTTCCACCAGCTCCAGGCAGGCCCCCTGCTGGATGATATACCCGGTTGACGTCCGGGTTCCCTGGGTGATGAACCGGGTACCCCTGGGGATCCGGATCTGTTCCAGGTGATTGAGAATCGGTGCGGCGGCAAAGGGATGGATGAATTTCAGAAATTTGGTGCGGATGTTGATGCTGCCCTGTTCGGCCCGCACCTGATGGTAAAATTCGCAGTCCAGGCAGGTTTCCTGTTTTCCGGCATAGGTGCCCTGGACCCGGTTGTGGCACAGGGTGCCGGCCACGGCCCAGCAGAACCGGCCCCCGCAGAAACCTTCATTGATGCCGTCATGGGCCCGGTCCACGGCGGCCGGACAGATGCCTTTGTCCGCGGCATGCCGCCCTCCCGGTTCCCGGCCGCAGCCCATGTATTCCCAGCAGTTGTGTTTCCGGGTCATGACGGGTTATCCGGTGGCCAGGATGGTAATGAGCTCATCCGCCAGGTTCTGATGGGTGGCAAGAAATTTGTCGGGCGGGCCGAAGCGGTTTGCCTGCTGCGCAAACTGCTCTTGAAGGCTGTCCGCTTCTTCCCGGGAAAGAAATTGTTCGGCCATGGGAAAAAAGATCCGGTCTTCCATGCCGATGTGGCGGTGCAGCAAAGATACATATACACCGAGGTTTTCCAGGACCCGGGTGGCGGCCATTTCGTCGTTTTCTCCGTAGCGGGGCAGCGCGGTGCGGATCCGGGCGATGCTCTGCCGGCACCGCTCGTGCTGGTACCGCAGGACCCCCATGGCCGTGTCCAGTTCCCCCTGTTTTTTGTAGGACAGCATCCCGAACAACAGAAACTCTTCCTTGAAATGGTGGAACTGGTCGGCAAACTGCTCGCAGAATGTCACGGCTTTTTCAAAAAACAGGCCCGGCACCGGATCTCCCGCCTCCAGGGCCTGCCGGGACCGGTCCAGCAGATGCAGTACCTGTTTGATCAGCACATGTTCCTGAATTAACACCCGGGTGACATGCATGGGCCATTCTCCTTTCATCTTTATGTCAGATGGTATTCCTCCCGCAGGGTGTGGGACATGGCACGGGTCAGGTCAAACGCCTTTTCCACGGTTCTTTCCTTGTCCTTGTTCACCAGGCAGCAGGTGGCGGGCGATATCAGGCTCTGGGCCAGGATCTGATCCAGAGGGATTCCTTTCTTGTCCAGGGCCTGCCACACCGTCTTGAGACGGAACGCCAGCAGATCCAGGTTTTCGCTTTCAAAAGTCTCCATGCCCGTGGGGATGATCCCCCATACCAGGATGCCGCCCCTGTCCAGAAACCGTTTCACCGACCTTGTGCTGGCGCCAAAGATATCGGCATTGGTGTAGATGTCCAGGGACAGGATATCCATGTCCAGGCCCAGGAGGAAATCCCAGTCCGGGTTCCCGCACAGGTGAATGCCCCGGGGCCGGTCAATGGTGGAGAAGAACAGGTCCAGGTCCTGCTTTGCCTTTTGTTCCCCATACCCGGACATGGCGGAAAACACGAACTGCATGCCCGGCTCGTCAATGAACATGAATGCATTGGGGTTTTTCCGCTGGAGTTTTGACAGCTGCACATTGATGCGCTTTGCCATGAATTCGAACATGAACGGCCGCACCGTGTCGTCAAACAGAATGGGCCGCTCATCCTGGTCCAGGATATTGAACCCGAAGCTCACCGGCCCTTCCAGCTGGCCCCGGATCGCCGGGCGGTCCGACAGGTCCAGGTCCAGAAACCGGTGGTACACCGCGGAATAGGTGTTGCTGACATCAAAATATTCGGGATCGTCAAAACGGGCCATGGCGACTTCAAATTCTTCCACAAACCGGTCCATGGAAAACCGCAGGGTCTTTTTTTCCAGATCCAGGACGATACCGGGAAAATGTTCGGCTGCCTGGACATACATGTCTTCATAATAGGAATAATTGGGCAGCTGGGGCCAGAACGGGATGTCCAGGGTCAGGGCGGTTTCCAGGGCCCGGTCCACATCCGTGTGGGGCATCACCGCCATGGCCGTGGTCAAAAGGTTGCCGGGAATGGTCATGTCACTCTCCTTTCATCTCAAAGGCAGGGGCTGTTTGAGCGCGTCTTGCCTTCATAGCCTGAATCATTTTCTTCATTTTTTCAACATCGATTTCCGGGTGCCCGCCGATCTGAACGGATGGGGGCCGGTTTACATGGGCCAGGTAAGCTTCTTTGGGAATGCTGTTGTGCCAGTTACCGGACACCCGGGCCGCGGCAATGCCGGCCGCGAAAAGGACGGCGATGACCATGCCGGGCAGGGCATGGCGGAAGGATGACCGGACCGGGGGCAACACAAACCGGATCGCGTTTTTTTCCGGACACGCTGCAACACAAGACAGGCAGGCAGAGCATTCCGGGGACCGGATCTGTTGTTTTTGCCGGATCTGAATCTTTCCCGGGCAGTGTTTCTCGCAGGCCCCGCACCGGGTGCAGAAGTCTGGATCTCTGTGGATGCGTCCGATGCTGAAAAACCCGAGAACACTCAGCACCGCGCCGTAAGGACACAAATACCGGCACCAGAAATAAGGGATCACAAAAGACAGCAACACCAGGCCCAGCATCACCTTGAGGGCCAGAGGGGAGATGTCCGTGAAAAACGCCAGCATCTGGATATCGGCAAACCGGTTGTAGGGGCTGTGGATAAACTGCTCGATGGCCGGCAGGGGCATTTTGTAAAAGATGTAATAAATGAAAAACCCGGCCAGCAGATATTTCAGGCTCCGCAAAGGGATGTCGATCCATTTGGGCAACCCCAAAGTCCGGTGAAATACCCGGAAATGAATTTTGGCCAGGATATCGGACATCAGTCCGAAGGGACACACCCAGCTGCAGACCCCTTTTTTGACCACCAGGGCCGTGGCACAGACGATCAGAAAGATCACCAGCCCGGACGGATGGATATCATTGATGGTCCAGGTGGACAGGGTATGCTTCAGGCTGACCAGGGCGCTGATGGGCAGAAACGCCTCCACCCCCGGGGGCCGGTTGAAATCCGGAACAATCCCTTTTTCCAGATGAAAGACAAACCATGTGAACTGAATGCCGATGGCAAGGGTGATTCCCAGAAATATCAGCTGAAACCATCGTCTGACGGAGAAGAATGAACCGGAAAGAGATTTTTTGCCTGTCATGCGCGTTTGTCCTGTTATTTTTTTGGAGTCATGTACTCACTTATAACAGGACCGATTTCCGGACGCATTGATTCAGGTCAATTTTTTCAAGAAATCTATTTGTTTTTTCCCATCAGATTGTCCGGTTCAAAGACTGTAAAGACACCTCTCTTTTTCTTTGCCGGATATTTTTTATGCGATCAAGGTGTTTGAACCAGCGGGTGTTTCCCCAGTTTTTTGTCAAAGCTGTAAGTTTGTTCACAGCCGGCGGCCTGGTTACTGAACACAATCACATAATCGGATAAATCCCCCGGACCTTTCTTGTATGCGAAAAGAGCGGATGCAGCGATATGGGCGTTTTCTACCTCCAGTTCCCGGGCGAAAAGAATCTGCTCCAGGGTGTTGATCACCAGAGATTTTTGATACCCGTAAGCGCCGCGCAGGACCCAGACGAGTTCACATAACACAATCAGAGAAATTCGGCCGGGGTTTTTTCGGGTACAATGAGATTCAATCAGGCGATTGGCCCGAGCGGCTTGTTCCGGGTCATCCTGGGTCAGATACCGGACCAGCACATTGGTATCCAGGCCGATCATGCGGTTCCTGTCCCTGTTCGGATCGCATCTTCCATTTTTTCCAGGGAAACCGGCTTGGATGGTTTAGGAAGCATTCCCTTGAGCTGACTGACCGAGATATGTTTGGGTATCAGCCGAACACTCTGATCATTTTCAAAAATGAATTCAACCCGGTCTCCGGCAGAAAGGCTGAGTTTTTCCCGTAAGGCCTTGGGTAATGTGATCTGGCCTTTGCTTGTCAATGTGGCATGCATGACGTTCTCCTGATATTTTCATTTCCTTACTTTACGGTAAGATTTTTCTGGTATCTTGTCAATCAGATTATCCGTTTCCGGGGCCCCTGGCTGGCAGCCATGCCGAAAACCCACAACAGAAACCAGGATGAAAAGTGCTGGTAGAAAAGATATGACCCTTGTGTTAAAAAAAATGGCAGATGGCGGCTTGACAGCCGGACCGGATTTTAATAAATTATATGCGCATGCACTTAATCAGATGGAGGAGAAGATGCCCCCTGTTGAAAAAGCGGCACGGGTGTTCAAAATTCTATCGGTGGAAACCCGGGTCAAAATGATCGACCTGCTCAGGCGGCGGTCCCTGTGTGTCAACGCCCTGGCCCGGGCCTTGAACATCTCCCCGGCGGCGGTGTCCCAGCACCTGCGGATCCTGCGGGATGCCGACGTCGTGATTGCCGAAAAAAGAGGGTATTTTGTTCACTACCGGATCAATGAGCAGACCCTGGAACGGTGGCGCGAGACAGCCGATCAGGTTCTGTCACCCGGCCCCGGCGGGTTTCTTTGCTCCTGATGAAAAAAAACAAATGTGTCTGTAGAAAAATTAAAACAAAGACAAGATGAATGGCATCTGTCAGACAAAAATGACAAAAAAAGGAGGAATGACCATGTGTGAAAAGACCTGCGGGTGTCAGAACCCGGTGGAACTCAAGGGACGTCCGGAAGACTGCACCCCGGAACAGATCAGAAAATGCCATGGGGATGACGCATCGCATCCGTGCGCCTGCACCCCTGACAGCACAACCGCAAAAGCGGACAGAGATGCCGACTGATCCGTCCCCGGCAGCCATTCAAGTCCAGGGCCTTGCCAAACGGTTTGACAGGGTCCAGGCGGTATCGGCCGTTGATTTCGAGGTCCGGCCCGGTGAGCTGTTCGGGTTTTTAGGTCCCAACGGGGCCGGTAAGACCACCACCATCAACATGCTCACCGGGCTGGCCCGGCCCGATGTCGGCACCATCCATATCAGCGGCATCGACTGTACCAAAAGTCCCAGGGCCGCCCAGCATCTTATCGGGGTGGTGCCCGATGAAAGCAACCTGTATCCGGAACTGACCGGCTTTGGAAACCTGTGCTTCTGTGCGGCCCTGTATGGCATCAACAAAGCCGAGCGGAAATCCAGGGCCAGGGAACTGCTGGACACCTTTGATCTTGCCGGGGCTGCAGACCGGAAATTCGGCGGATATTCCAAGGGCATGAAGCGCAAACTCGCCATTGCCGCCGGTATCATCCACCGGCCGGATATTTTATTTCTGGATGAACCCACCACCGGCATCGATGTGGCCAGTGCCCGGCAGCTGCGACAGCTGGTCCAGGTGCTGAACAAAAACGGCACCACTATTTTTCTGACCACCCACTATATTGAAGAGGCCGAGCGCTTGTGCAACCGGATCGCCTTCATCGTATCCGGCAGAACGATCCGGACAGACACGGTGGACAACCTGATCCAGCCTGTGCGGGACACCCATGTCCTGCAAGTGACCTGCATCGGCCGGACCGGAGATCTGGCAGGCGACCTGGGCCGCACATTCCCGGATCTGGCATTTTCGTTTCCGGAACAGGGAATGATCCGGGTGACATCCGGAAGCCCGGTGCGAGTCGGTCCCCTGGTGCGGTTCCTGGAGGACCGGGCAGTGGAGGTGACCGAGGCCAGAAAGATCCGGCCCAGCCTCGAGGAGGTGTTCATCGACATCACTGGCGTCAAAGCGGAGATCATGGGCCGAGAAAAGGAAAAGACCGGCGGAGGTTCCCGATGAATCAATGGATCGCGTTCTGGAACATTTTTGTTAAGGATTTGAAAACCTATTACCTGAAACCCCCCAATATCAGCTGGGGACTGATTTTTCCGCTGGCATGGACCGGCATGTTTTTTGTCAAGACCGGCAGCGGTCTTTCCAGCATTCCAGAGGTCCTTCCCGGCGTGATGGCGGTGTCCATTCTTTTCGGCACCACCTCCATGCTGGCGGTGACCATCACCTTTGAAAAAAAGAACCGCTCCTTTGAGCGCCTCCTGCTGGCACCCCTTTCCTTTGAAATCCTGATGCTGGCCAAGACCAGCGGGGCGATCCTGTTCGGAATACTCAACGCCCTGGTCCCCCTTTTTCTGGCGGTATGGCTGACCGATCTGTCACAGGTGGCCTGGGGTGTGCTGGTACCGGCCGTGTTCCTGATTTCCGTGGCATCCACATTCATGGGGTTGTTCATTGCCGTGGCGGTCAGCGAGGTATTCGAGGCCCAGACCTTTTCCAATTTTTTCCGGTTTCCCATGATCTTTCTGTGCGGGCTGTTTTTTCCCGTCAGTGCGCTGCCGTTTTTCCTGGAACCGGTTTCCTATCTGCTGCCGTTGACCTATGGGGCCGACCTGCTGCACGGAGCCTTGCGCGGAGAACACACCTTGCCGTATCTGGTGGATCTGGCGGTTCTGGCGGTTTTCTGCACCGGCCTGTTTGCTGTCAGCCTGTACAACATCCGGAGGCGGTGGATCGCCTGAATTTGAAGATCAGGCAGATCGATCGGTTCAGAATGATGATAAAGACGACTGTGGCTCGGCAGTCCGTTATACCGAAAGCTTGTCCCACCGCAGCACATGGGCCACCACCATGCCGGCAATAAATCCGGCCGCGAGATTCGATGCCAGGGTGATGCCCAGAATCAGTGTGGCGACAAACAGGTCTTTGCGCTGATTCAGGTCCATCATGGCCAGGGTCAGCTGCGCACCTGCAAATATGAGCAGCACCCCCAAAATGGACATGGGGATCAGATTGAACACCTGGATGATACTGTTGCCGAAAACAATGGCCAGACCTGCAAACACCAGGCCGATCATGAGATTGGAACCGGCCGTCCGTGCGCCGAACCTGTAATGGGCCGCCAGTCCGCCGGCGCCGTGGCAAAGGGGCATACCTCCCAGGCTGAAACTGAAGAAATTGGCCAGAGCCATACTCACGCACGCTTTCCGGTTGGTCAGTTTTGATGCTTTGTCAGGAAAATATTCAGAAGAAAGATCTGTATACGCAATGACCGCATTTCCCATGGTCATGGGCAGCTGGGGGAGGACCAGGGCAAACAGGGCAAAGGTGAAATCCGCTCCGGCCGGAAAGCCAAAAGGAAACACCTGGGGCAGGTTCAATCCCACAGTGATGCTGCTGATCTCGCTTCGGATTCCGAAGATCAGGCCCAGTACAAGCCCGCCGGCCACAACGATCAGTCCGGCCGGAAATTTCCGGTTGTCCAGCAGCAGCAGGGTGGCAACGGCACCGATAATCCCGATGATGACACTGATGGGGATGCCGGCCAGGGCCTGTATGGTGAGATGGGGTTCCACCGCCGCCTGCAAGGTCTGGTATTTGGAGGTTCCCATGATGAATTTCACCCCGCCGGAAATCAGCAGCGCACCGGTGGACAGCTGCACCCCACGCACCACCGATTTGGGGGTGAATTTTCGGATCACATCGATGGCCCCGGTCATGCCCACGATCAGCAGAAACACGCCCATGAGAAATCCGGATGCCAGGATCTGTTCCGGGTTCATGGCCGTGGCAATGGCATAGGCCCCGATGACCTTCATGGGCTGGACCGGCACGGTCATGCCGAAATAAACCCCTGACAGAACGTAGAACACCCCGATACTGAAAAACAATCCCACCGGGTTGATGCCATTGAACAGCACCATGGCGATGGCGATGGGAAGCAGTGTCCCCAGATCACCTAAAGAACCGGCCAGTTCCATCCGGTCGAACTTGAAACGGTCAGGCATGATCTCTCCTTTTCCCATATAGTCACGTAAAATTTTATATTCGTGATAGTATAATCATTGACAAACCCTGTCAAGTATTTTATTGAATAAGCCTGTCAATGAACAGCACGGTTTGAAAAGCACGACACGGTTTGGAAAACAGGAAACGCGGAAATGGCGGATCAGAAAAAACCTGTGGATAACCCGGAACGGGTTTCGGCTGACACAAAAGACCATGCACGGATCATCTCAGTTGATCACACAGACCCATGCCTGGATACGCTACAGCTCCATCAGCTGGAACAGGCCTTCCGGAAATGGGCCATGGATTCGCCCAGGGCCGATGTGCGGGTTTCCCGCCTCCGGATTCTGATCACGTTTCTGTTGATCCGGTATACCGGGGCCAAATTGAACGAGGTGCTGGCGCTCGATCTGTTTCAAGATATCGATAAAGAAAAACATGCGGTGATCTATGGCGGCACCGGGCCTGACACCGCTTCAAAATCCAGGACGGTCCACCTGTCGGAAAACCTGTGTCATGAAATTCTGGAAATGATACGCTCGCCGCTGTTCAAGAAAAAAAAGGGGCGAATGCCGGACCTGGACCCCGGGTTTGTGCGCCGCAAATTCTATGAACGGGCCGCTGCCTGCGGGTTTGCCAAAAAACTGGGCGGTCCGGAAGCGATCCGCCGGGCCAGGGCCGTTGAACTGATGCAGGGAAATCTGCCCCTGCCGGCGGTCCAGAAAATCCTGGGACACACCTCCGCCGGCCTGACCTCCGCCTATGTCACGTTTTCAGAAACCGAGATCCAGGACATTGCCCGGAAATTCATGGAAAAGGAATCCGGCCGCAGAACCAGTGCCCGGAATTCTTTTTTCTGCAAGGTGACCGATATCGTCACCGGGGACATCCAGACCCGGGTGGGAATGGTCACCATGGAGGGTCACCCCGTGGTGACGGTGATCACCAATGACAGTGTGCACCGGCTGGGGCTCGCCTCCGGCAAATGGATCGTGGCCGAGGTCAAGGCCCCCATGGTGATGCTTCAGGACGGAGCTTCCGCTTTCAACGGCAGTGCGGAAAACCGGTTCAAGGGGACCGTGACCCGGATCACCCGGGGAAAAATCAACACGGAATGCATCGTCAAAATTTCGGACACCACCCATATCTGCGCGGTGATGTCATCCAGCAGTACCTGGCTGTCCCGTATCCGGCAGGGGGATCCGGTGTGGGCGTTTTTTTCCTGTTTTTCTGTGGTGATTCATCTGGATTGACCGGTCTCGTGCATAGGTTTGAGTTTCTTTGGCGATGGTCGTTTCAACTGGCTGTATGGTGACCGGTTTTCACCGTTCGATAAAAAAATGCCTGATTGAAACAATATAACCGTTCGGTTAAAAACGGTTGACTTCTTCACAATATAACCGTACGGTTATGTTGTGCAATAAGGAGTCAGAATCATGAATAAAATTGATTATCCATACCGCGTCAGGCTGCCTGGTTACCTGGGAAAGGCAATCAAAGATACCCGGAAATGCAAGGGCATGACCCAGAAAGTTCTGGCTGATCTGACTGGTACCAGTGTCAAATTCATCAGTGATGTTGAAAGAGGAAAAAATACGGCCCAGACAGATAAGGTCTTTGATCTTCTCCGGGCACTGGGCCTGATCGTATACGTCACACAGGCCCCGCTTCCGGAAAACAAAGGTGACATCCAATGACCGGACTGCTGGTGTTCTGGGATCAAAAGATCGTCGGCACTTTGACCCGGCATAAAGGCGGAAAGGTTGTTTTTCAATATGACAAAGACTGGATGGTATCAGACGGCCGTTCGATTTCAATTTCGCTTCCCTGTCAGCAGGAAAAATTTGCCCCGGGTGTCAGTACGGCGTTTTTTGAAAACCTTTTGCCAGAAAGCCGTGCAAGGTCCATACTGGCTCGAAATCACCGGTTTGATAAAAAAGACACGTTTGCTTTTTTAAATACATTTGGGGAAGATTGCGCGGGTGCGCTTTCAATTATTCCGGAAGAAAAAGAACCGGATTTTACGACCGGCCACTACAAATGCATTGATTCAGAGCTGATTGAGATTCTTAATAAAATCCGGAAAGATCCGAAAAATCATTCATTATACCCGGAAATAAAGGATGTCCGGCTTTCAATTGCCGGGGTTCAGGATAAATTACCCGTGTATCTGAAAGAGGGGCGTTTTTATCTGCCGTTAAATTCAGGATCTGCAACAACCCATATCATTAAGCCCGCGAATGTGGATTTTCCGGAATTGACAAAAAATGAGGCTTTCTGCATGGCCCTTGCCGGAAAATCGGGGCTGCCCGTTCCGGAATCTGAATTGATCACCCTGGCCGGCCATGAATTATATGCCGTTCGACGGTATGATCGAATCAGTCGTCCTGATGACGTCATTGAAAGGCTGCATCAGGAGGATTTCTGCCAGGCAAAAGGGTATCCGGTTGACAGAAAGTACCAGGAAACAGGGGGGCCCGGATTTCGGGAATGCCGGGAATTGATTGATGAATACCTGTCTGATGACGGTCCCGATGTCAGGATTAATGTCTGCCGTGTCATGGCATTCAACTACCTGATTGGCAATTATGATGCCCATGGCAAAAATTTTTCAATCATTCATGACAAACAGTTGCGGTTCGCCCCCTTTTACGATTTGCTTTCCACTCAGGTCTATCCGGCGCTGACTCCCAGATTTGCAATGGCCATCGGGGATACATACCGGGCGGAAAGGATCAAAATACATTCTCTTGAAAAATTTGCAAAAACAATGAATTTCCGTTTCAGTTTTTTGAATGAAATCATAGAGGAAACACTGACGGCCATCGGTTCCCAGCTTGCGCCGCTCCTTGGCGAACATGAAAAACAGTATGGGAAAAGCATTGTCTATGATGAGTTGTATGAAACAATCCAGAAAAACATGCGATCAATGAAAAAGATTCAAGAGTCCCGCAGTATATCCGGGTGAAGAATGCCAAACGCATTGAAGCTGTTTGCGACCGGCAGCCGGATCGCCAGAAACACGGTGATGGCCGTGCCTGAAAAAATCGCGATCATGATGGCGATCTGGTATTTGATGGCGGTAAAAGGGTCGGCCCCGGCAAGAATGACGCCCGTCATCATGCCAGGCAAAGACACCAGACCGATGGTGGCCATGGAGGCGATGGTCGGGGCAAGGGCGGATCTGAGCGCCTCCCGGAAAAAAGGGTTCACCGCCTCCGTCAAAGCGGCCCCGTAAGCCAGGGACTGGTGATACGCTTTTTCGTTTTTGTGGATGGACTGATAAAAACTGTTGAGCCCGATGATGTCCGCCCGCAGGCAGTTGCCCAGAATCATGGCGGCCACCCATGCCAGGTTTAAAAAAGGGTTGTTCAGTTTGAACACCACCTGCAGATACAGCCCGACAAACAGCAGCTGGACCGTCATTCTCAGCACGGCCACCCCTGTTTCTTTCATCATGCCGACTCTCAGATACAGCATGATGGCCGCAGGAAAAATTAGCAGCAGGTATCCGCCGGCAAGGCTTAATAAACTGATATCAATAATCTGGTTCATCCGGTTTTTCCTTCCATCTTCTGGAGCTCTTTCATGTCAATGACCCGTGTGGCGAATTCCAGCCATTCGGTGTCATGGGCCACGGAAAGCACTGTGGTGTTGTCCGCCTGTCTGAAGTATTCGGCCACGGCCTGTTTGTTTTTTGTGTCCAGGGCCGAAGAGGCTTCATCGAGCAGCACAATGGGGCGGTCCAGCAAAATGGCGATGACCAGGGCAATCCGCTGTTTTTCCCCGCCGGAAAGCCGCATGACCTGTTTGTCCAGTAAGGTTTGCGGCAGATTGAACCGCTCCATGATCGCCGGGAGGCGGGCCAGATTGTCACGCAGACCGGCATTGGCCTGGAAGGTAAACGGTGTTTCAATCACCTCTTTGACACTGCCGTCCCCCAGATCCGGTTCCTGGGCCACGTAGGCGATGTACCGCCTTTTCTGCCAGATATTGTGACGGGTGACAGGCTCCCCAAAAATCGAGATGGTTCCGGAATCCGGCACCACCAGACCGAGTATGCACCTGAGAACCGTGGATTTTCCGGAACCGGACGGGCCGGTCAGGGTCACCTTGTCCCCGTGATGCACGCTCAGGGACAGG
>CALGAJ010000250.1 GCA_937951975.1 uncultured Desulfotignum sp. | reverse complement strand
CGGCCGGTTGGCCAAAGCCCCGGTGGCCAGAATGGTCACGCCGTGATCTATCTGCATATAGTTCATGCGTACCCCGGTCTGAATGCCGGTCTTGAATAAACCGGGCATGCCGCTGTGATCCACGATCACAGACCGGGTCAAAACCTGAATATTGGAATGGGCCGTGACCGCATCCACCAGATTCTGGACAAACGGGGCCACGTCATCTCCTTCAATGGTTTTACGAAGAGACCGGGCCAGTCCGCCCAGCGAGGGGGCCCGTTCGACAATATAGGTTTTAATTCCCTGATCCGCGAGTTTCAAGGCTGCGGTCATACCGGTAACACCTCCGCCCACCACCAGGGCATTCTGATTCATGGGCAGGGTATGCTCCCTAAGCGGATGGTTGGTGCGAATGCCGGAAATTCCGGCTTGAAGCAGTTTGATGGCCTTTTCCTGAGCTCTTTCAGGCGCATTCATGTGGGTCCAGGTGTTCTGGTCTCTCAAATTTACAATTTCCACCAGGTATCGGTTCAGTCCCACCCGTCGGAGCAGATCCTGAAACTTGGTTTCATGGGTCCGGGGCGAGCAACCGCCGATGACCACCCGGTTCAGATTGTGCTTTGTGATCATGGCTTCGATTTTCGCCATGGACTCTGAGGAACAACCATACCCCACTGCCTCTGCCACCACGACATCCGGCCTTGTTTTCACGGCACCCAGCACGTTGGCGACATTCAAGACCCCGCCGATCTCAAACCCGCAGTCACATACGAATACACCGATCCGGGGATCTTCACCGGTAACATCGCGTTCCGGCGGAAACATGTCTTCACCATTGAGTCCTGACGCTGAAACCGGAAGGTTGGTGGCGGCCATGGCTGCGGCCGCGGAGGCCTGTACCATGGTTTCAGGGATATCTTTAGGGCTTTCGTAGACCCCGCAGACATATACCCCGGGGCGGGTGGTCAGAACGGGGTTGAAATGATCAGATTCGGCAAAATCGTGTTGATTCAGTTCAATTCCCAGATTTTGAGCCAGCTCTTTGGTTTCACAGTTCACTCGAAATCCTGTGGACAGCACCACCATGTCGAATTCTTCATTTTGCTGAACCGATTTGTCCTCTACCGCATAGGCAATGGACAGATTTTTGGTATCGGGTTTTTCCAAAATAGTGTGGGGCCGGCTTCTCACCATCCGGACATTGTACTCGTCCCTGGCCCGGTTGTAATATTCTTCATATCCTTTGCCGTGGGTCCGCATGTCCATGAAAAAGATCGTGGTCTCGATGTCTTCGCCGAACCGCTCCTTGGTGACCATGGCCTCCTTGAGGGCGTACATGCAGCAGACACTGGAGCAGTAAGGCACATCAGCCCGGTTGATGCCCCGGGAGCCCACGCACTGAATCCAGGCCACCTTTTTGGGCCGCCTGCCGTCGGATTTTCTCACAAGATTCCCCTGAAACGGGCCGGACGCGGACATGATCCGCTCGTATTCCAGACCTGTGACCACATTGTCGAACCGCCCTCCTCCGAAATTGTCCAGCACGGTGGGGTCGAACAGTTCCGCACCCACGGAGAGCACCACAGATGCCACATCCATGACGGTTTCCTTGGGTTGGTCTTCCGGTAGAATGGCCCCGGCTTTACATACGTTTTTCAAAGCCTCCACATCGGTGATCTTGCTCATGTCAATGGAGAAAGCAAAGGGGGTTGCCTGGGGATAACGCATACAGGTCGGTGCCCGGGGGTCCAGCCCCGGGGTGAACCGCACCGCATCCGGAAACTGTTTGGCACATTCGCCGCAGGCCGTGCATTTTTCCGTGTCAATGAACCGGGGCTGGGTGATCAATGTGGCGGAAAACGCCCCGGCTTCCCCGTCCAGTCTCGTGAGGCGGGTCATGGGTTTGATGTCCAGGTATTTTTCCCGGCCCCCCTGGGACAGGTAGGGCGATACCGTGCACAGGTCGCAGTTGTTGGTGGGAAAGGTCCGGTCCAGCTGGGTCATCAGTCCGCCGATGGCATATGATTTGTCAATGAGCAGTACATTGCGCCGGGATTCGGCCAGGTCCAGGGCGGCCCGGATGCCGCCTACACCACCGCCGATCACCAGCACACGCCTGTCCGTGGACAGGGTGTTTTCTGAATTCTGATTCATTTGCATGAGTCACCTAATCTATTTAAAGATATCCGCGTGCATTCCAAATCGGCCCAACGGCCCTTTGGTTTGCAGGTGGGTTCTCTTTTAAGTTAACGTTGCTTTCTTACAGCCCGGCCCGGTCCAGAATGGCCGGCAGTTTGTCTTCCCAGCCCAGGGCCGAGATTTTGACTCCCCGGGAGACCTCCTTGAGGCCGCGGATAATTTCACCGGCAATGGCCAGACATTCGGAGTCCCGATCCCTGGCCTGGCGGATCCGTTTGATCACGTCTTCAGACAGCCGGAAACTGGGGTCGTTAATGGAAATATACCGGGCCATGCCCACGTTTTTCAACAGAAAAACCGAAGCAATCACCGGTACATTCAAGGAAGAGAACGCCTGGATAACCTGTCGGTAGAAATCCAGGTCAAACATCGGCTGAAGAACGATATACCCGGCACCGGCGGCCACTTTTTTGCCGGCATCGGTCACGGCCTGTTTCAGCTGGCCGGCATCGGCAATGGGCGGGGCGGCAATGCCGAAGGTGAACTCGGGTTTTCCATGCAGTTCAAACCCGGCCAGGTCCGTGCCGGCCATCAGGGTCTGGATCATGTTTAAAATTCCCAGTTCATCCATGTCATCCACGATTTTGGCATCCGGATGATCCCCGTTGATCATTTCTTCCCCCTGCACCACCATCAGGTTGTGGATTCCCAGCACATGGGCCGCCAGCAGATCTCCCTGAAGCGCCATCCGGTTTTTGTCCCGGCCGTACACATGGATCACGGGCTCCACGCCCTGCTGTTTCAAGACCGATCCGCCGGCCAGAGCGTTCAGATGCATGACACCCGTGTCCAGATCCGGAAGCACCACGGCATCCACCCGGGATTTGAGAAATCTTGCATGGCTGACCATGTTGGATATATCCACGCCCTTGGGGGTGTCCATTTCAGCAAGGATCACCCATTCTCCGGACGTCAGTTTTGCTTTGAAACTCATATGCTCATCCTTGTCTCATCTAAAGTGTTTATAACAAAGCCATACTTTTTGTAAGCTTTCTTTTTTACTAGCAGTGTGTTGTATACGTTTTTTTCCATAAATATACAATGAAAATCCTTGACATATTCAAATTTTTTCATATCCACCGGGGATGAATACCTGCGTGGACTTCGTATGGGCATGGATGGCGGTATCACTGAACCACCAGTATTCGATATCCCCGGACATGAAAGCCGTCATCCGGTCTTTGTGATGGGGATGAAACAGCCGGCCGGTCACCCCGCCGGGAATCACGGCCATGATTTTGTCCTTGTCCGCAAAATCCACCACCATGCGCAGGGCCGCACAATGGGTCACGGCAAACGGATTTGTGGCATCATACCAGCCCCGGTACAGGGTTTCCCCGGACCCGCCCATGGGCAGAGGGCCTTTGCCCAGCAGCCGGGCAAGCCGGCCGTTTCCGACCACCGGAGAAACCAGTGTCAAGGTATGAAGACGTCCCCACCGCCACTGGGTCATGTCCGGCCCCAGCCGGTCGGCCAGAAGCGCCTTTGCCTGTTTTCCGGCCCGGATGAACAGGTCGGACAGCGTTTCCGTGGTATCCGGGGTACGAATATCGTCAAACCAGACCGACCGGCCCTCCAGAATCATTCGTTGCAGCCGCTGCTGCCAGAAATACCAGGTATCCATCAGGCGGTCGGTGTGGTCCGATCCCAGCTCGTCTTCAAATACGGTTCTGGCAAAATACAGGTACACGGCCTGGAATACGGCCGGGGCCGCGGACGTCTTGTCATCTCTGAAATCCCAGGCCGCCAGGATCTCTGCCAGCGGTTTTGTTTCCGCATCCTGCCGGAGAACCCGGGCCATTTCAGGGGCAAAGGTCCTTGCCATGGGATTGAGCACATCCCGCTGAAACTGCCACATGCGTGCCGCCGTTTTTTCGCCCGGTGCGTCCATCAGTTCCGCCAGCCGGTCATATCGGTACCGGGGAGCAAAAAAGGAGGAATAATAATATGGATAGTCCGCCGGTACGGTCTTGTGGTTACAGGTACCGATCCATCCGGACGGCGGGTCCAGGGTGCCTGGCATCTCATCAACGGGAATCCATCCCGGCCAGGGGTCTTTTGCCGATGTCCGCAAAAAAGACCCATACCCTTTTTTTCGGATGGGAACCCGGCCGGACACCTGGAAACCGATGGATCCCCGGTCATCGGCAAACACCCAGTTCAGGCACGCCATGGACAGGCTTGTGAGGGCCTGTTTCAGGGCTTCGCAGTTTTCGGCGGTCAGAATCTCCAGCAGGCCGATGTTGGGCATCATGGATTCTGCCGGGGCAAACCGCAGGGCCACAGGGGTATCCGGAGCCAGGCCGTCCAGCAGGCCCGTGACCACCGGCCCCTTGTCTGTGGACTGCACCGTGAGTTCATGATGCCGAAATCCGACCGGAGCGTCCGGATCTTTGATGGTCAGAATTTCTTTGCGCACATCAAACGGGCGTGATCTGCCGTTTTCAAGATAGTGCCCCGGGTGATCCGGATCCATATGGACCAGGGACAGGTCCTGGATGTCGGCGTAATTATTGGTCATTGCCAGGGCGATATGACCGGTCCGACCCATGGCCATGCCGGGAATGCCGGGGATGTTCACGCCCACAGCCCGGAGGCCCGGGCTGATCAGGCCGACGGGATACCATACGCCGGGAAGCATCCGGGGGTCCAGGTGGGTGTCCCCGCACAAAAGGGCGCTGCCTGTGGCGGTCCGATCCCCGGATACGGCCCAGTTGTTGCTGCCGGCCCGCAGATACCGGTCCGACAGAAACCGGAAAACGTGAAATCCATCATCAAGTTTCAGCGGTCCCGGGGGTTCCCGGGGCCTGTCTCCGGTTTTCTGACAAACCCGGCCGGCTTCCGTGACGGGTTCCGGCCGGGCCGGTGTCCTGACCCGGAACAGCTGGTCCGGGTCAGGGAGATCCGTCCATTCTCCGGTATCGTCAGGATCATCCGGATGAATGTTCAAAGGCAGGATTTCGCAGGTTTTGTCATATCCCACGGTGCGCAGCAGCATCTGGAGAATGATTTCCGTGTCCAGGTCGGCGGCCGTGGCAAATCCCAGAAAATACAGCAGGCTCAATGAATCGGCAACGGTCCAGGGTTCCGGGGTGATTCCGGCCAGGCAAAACTCCAAGTGAAGGGCTTCCGGGGTGGTCTCAATAAAGGCGTTGACCCCGTCGGCGTATTTCTGGAACAGGGCGGCCGTGCCGGGCTCCAGAATTTCGGCCTGTTGTCTGGCCAGCCGGGAAAGCCCGATGGTGCGCATGCGTATGTCCTGTTCCAGGGTTTGTTCTCCGGCCAGTTCCGCAGTTCGGCCCTGGATCAGCAGCCGGATCAGATGCATCTGGAACAACCGGTCCCGGGCCGTGACAAATCCCTGGGCCAACATCAGATCGCTTATGCTGGCCGCCCGGATAAAGGACATGCCTTTTTCATCCTGCCGGACCGTGACCGGGCCGGTCAGTCCGGGCAGCCGCAATGCGCCCCGGGTCTGGTACCGGTTGAACAGTGACAGCCCCCCTGCCCCCAGGACGGCCAGGACCGCGCAGCCGACCGCCACGGCAACCATTCGGCGGACAACGGCACCAGGGAGCACACCTAACAGAACAGCCACGTCATGCCTCTTTTTGAGCGATGATCCGCAGTTTGCGCCACAGCGCGGCCCGGCTGATTCCCAGAATTTCAGCGGCCCTGGATTTGTTGCCTTCCGTGGTTTTAAGGGCTTTCAGGATATGCTGGTGTTCCATCTCCTGGAGGGTCAGAAACGGCCGGGAGGAATCATCGTCATCCAGCCCCGGGGTCTCCGGGTCGGCTGGACCCGGGGCTGAAGATTTTGAATTTTTAGACACGGACAGGCGCCGGGGCAGGTGCTGCATCTCAATGACGCCTGTCTGTGCCAGGATCACGGCCCGCTCGATGATATGCTGAAGCTCCCGGACATTTCCGGGAAAGGCATAGTTTTCAAACGCAGCCAGCACAGTATCGGACACGCCGGTCACATTTTTTTGAAACGCCTGGTTGAACCGGTCCAGAAAATACCGGCACAGCATGGGAACGTCCTCGGTCCGGTCCCGCAGGGCCGGCATTTCAATAAAAATAGCCCGAAGCCGCTGGAACAGGTTCCGGTTGAACCGGCCCTGGCTGACTTTTTTACCCAGACCTTCCTGGGTGGCCACAATGAACCGCACATCCATGTGAAAATCCGGCGTGTTATGATCCAGGATGGCCAGCATGTCCGTCTGGGTCTGGGCCGGCATGTTCTCGATATGATCCAGCAGAATGGTGCCGGAAAAATCCGGGTCAGGAGCGTCTCCGGGCCGGGGTGTCACAGAGGCCACCAGTTCCGGAAACCGGAAATCACTGCTGAAGCAGCCGCAGTCAAAGGCCAGAAACCGCTGGTCCCGGCGCCGGCTCAGCCGGTGAATGGTCCGGGCCGCCAGTTCCTTGCCCGTCCCGGTTTCCCCATGCACGACAACAGGGCAGTCCAGCTCGGACAGGCGCCGGATGTTTTTTCTCAGACGCTGCATCTCCGGGGTTTCGCCGATGATCCGGGCGGGCCCCTGGCCCTGCAATTCGGACCCCGCAGCCTCCAGGGGGGTGCCCGTGCCCGCCGGGGGGGAATGGATGACAAACACATTGCCTTCCCCGCCGGACTGGCGGATCACATCCCACAGCCCGGCCATGGCATCTTTTTCAAAATACATGGCGCCCAGGGCTTCGGTGGCCTGCCGGGTCTTGTCACTGCC
>CALGAJ010000249.1 GCA_937951975.1 uncultured Desulfotignum sp. | reverse complement strand
TCATTGATAAAGTGGTCGAATTCGACCCCTTTAAAATCCGGATTGTTCAATTTTTCCCATAACCCTATGAATTCAATGGTGTTTTTGCTGTCCATCCATGCATGTCAGCCACCTGGGCCACGGTGAACCCACGAGCCAAATCGGCATTTATTAGATTTGGCAATGTTGCCATTTTTAATAAATGGTTGTGGATGGATGCCTGATTTACCCCTGTTCCCCCATTTTGACCTTCCGGTTCCTTAAGCAATCCTTCATCATACTGCTGCAGCCATAGAAAGGTCTGAGTGTAGTGGCTGAGAATATCAACAATACACCGGCCATTACCAGGGTTCACTGAGCCTGTTGATAATATCCCGGCGGGACAAAACGGATGCACAACGCTCCCACAAATGGGCTTCAGGATCTAAGGTTTCACTGTACTTCACACTGAAAGCGTCCTGGGCTTTTTGCCGTTCGTGCATATATTCGTTCATTCGTTCCCTGAGTGCCGCTTCATCTGTTATCCATTCATCATCGATGATATCAGGCAGGCTTCCGAAAATATCATAGGTATCACGCAGTCGTTCCGACAAGACATTGTATATTTTTTCATCCTGTGTATCACTGTACACAAGGTTGAGCATATCCACAGACTTGCGAGCCTGTCCGAATCGCCTGATCCTGCCCAGCCGCTGTTCCAGCCGGGACGGGTTCCATGGAAGATCGATATTGATCAGGGTACCCAATGTTTGCAGGTTCAATCCTTCGCAGGCCGCATCCGTTGCCACCACCAGACGTATCTCGCGGGTCCTGACGGCCGCCTTGATCACCTCACGTTCCACATAATTGAACTGCTCTCCCCGGAACAGCCCGCTTTTTCCGACCCCGGCATACACGGCCACCACATCTTCCTGGAACTCTTTAGCCAGTTCCCCGGCTATCCAAAATGCCGTGTCATAATACTGGCTGAAAATGATACAGCCGTGTTCCAGCCAGGTTTTTCCATCGGTCACAAATTGTGTCAAAAACCACTTGACCGTGTTGAGTTTGGAATCCACCGCCTCTGGCCGGGACAGTTGCGTTTCGATTTCCTTGAGGCAGGCGATTTCATCAGGGGTCATTTCAGAAAGAATATGTTCCACTTCTTCCACATGGTCCTCATCCTCATTTGAGATGGCGTGTTTGAGCATGTTTTGTGCTGTTTTCAACCCGGATGCAAAACTGGAGCAGATGCGCTGCAGCATCAGTGATTTCATAAATCCGCCTGCCCGTGTTCTGGATTGGAGCAATCTGCTGAAGGCTTCCGCTTTTTCATACGCCACCTGAAAAGGGGTGTTGGTGGGAATTCCCAGGCCGACAAACCTGGATTGATACTGGGACAGGTGCCGCACCAGCGGATGGGTATTGACACCGACTTTTTCCATTAACCCGTCATCTTCCAGCTGTTTGCGTTTTCGTAACACGGTGTGGCGCAATACCGGGTTGTTTTCCTTGAAAAATCCGGGAACCAGGCACTCGGAAAGCCACAAATTCCGGACCATGTAATCCAGGTCTTCAAATTGATGGGAACAGGAAAAAGAGTGGGGATCGATGGTCAGAGAATCGCGGATCTGCTGCATAACAGGGTGTTCACCAGCCGGGGGTAATGGATTGTTCAGCCATTGCCAGGCCGCTTCCTCGGAAGTGATCCGGCTTTTTCCGGTTACCATGGGAATCGCCTGTTCATGATCCCGCCATAGAGACAAAGAGTCGCCAAGCACAAAATCCGCCCCACTGTTCAATATTTCCAACAGATCCCAGAGTTCCCGGACATCGGTTTGAATCGGGGTGGCCGTGCCTAAAATCAGATGCCGGGTCTGTTTTCCGATTTTTTTCATGAAAGCGAGAAGGTTGTTGGGTTCCAATGCGTTATCGCCCAGTTTTCCCCTGGCACGCGCCTTGTGGGCCTCATCCAGAATCACCGTGCCGAATCTTTTTTTCAGAAGCATTCCCGCTTCCTTGACAAAGTCTCCATTTTCCCGCTGGTGCATGATCAAGCCGGTGGAAACAATACCGATCCGATAGGGGCATTTTTTTATGGAAGCCGGTTCGCCTTTAGGAGATAACATCTGACCTTCCGCCCCCAGCCACATCTTTTTTTGTGAAGACCAGACCGCCGCGGGAATCCCCAGCTTGTCAACCATCTCGATCTGCCACTGTACAGTTAACGTAGATGGTGTCAAAATGAGAACAGGCCCATCTTCCAGGAGGGTACTCACCAGCGCACTGGCCGCCATGGAAAGGGTTTTCCCGACACCGACCTCATCCGCCAGCAGCAACCGGGCCTTGCCAAAGATGTCCCGATGTTCCAGAAACAGGGTCACAAAGGAGCGCTGCCATGGCTGCAACTGTTCCCC
>CALGAJ010000248.1 GCA_937951975.1 uncultured Desulfotignum sp. | reverse complement strand
GGACTGCCGGCGGATACCATCGGGGGGCCGGGCGATATCCCTGTAAAACGCTTTCATGTCCGCCGGCCCCGGGGTTTCCGGCTTGTCGATATCAGAACACACCTGAAGAATGGCTTCCTTGACATCGGTCTGGGTGTAATCTCCTTTCATGATGTAGTCACAGGCTTTTTGGTAGACATCCAGGGTGCGTGTGATATGGGGATCCCGATAGGAACCCAATGAGAAAATGCCTTCTTCGGAATTGTAAACGGCAAATCCGCCGTATGCCCCGCCTTTTTCCCGGATTTCCCGGTGCAGAAACAATGCCCGCAGAATTTTACTGATCACGGACAGACCCGGGGCGTCTTCATGGGTGATTCCCACGGTTTTAAAAGACTGGCCCACAAACGAGACCGCTGTGTTGGTCATCCACCCGTCCCGGGGGGCTTGCATGTCTCTGGGGATATCCGGGGTGAAAAATGCCGGCCTGGATCCGTCCGGCAGCGCGGCAAGTATCTGTCCGATGGCCTGATCCGCCTGCTGGATGGCATCCAGACTTCCAATAACGGCCGGTTTGAAATTATCTTTGCGTAAAATGCCGCCGGCCATGGTATCCAGATTTTCTGCCAGACGTTCCATCACCACTTGTGCCGTCTCTGGATCCGTCAAACCCTGGGTGATCTGCTTAATGGTCCGGTACTGGGCAATGCCGTGCCAGATTTCATTGATGTGTGATGCCATGGACAGATGCCGGGATGACAGGGAAATGGCATACCGGTGGCCGGTGGCCACAATGGAGGATTCCATGCCGGCCTGGTATTGGAGGAGCAGGTTTTTCAACCGTTCCAGGTCGGTGAATCCATGATTCAGAACAAATTCACCGACAATGTCAAACAGATGAGGAACGTTCCGGTCCAGCGCTTTTCCCTGGAGCGCCAGAAACACATGGGAATCCGCCTCCTTGTCAAAATAGGTGCCGGAAAAAGGCGACAGGGTCACCCCGCCGGTATAGCGGTCTATTTTTTCCGCCATCTGGATATAGGATTGGCCGGCGGTGCCGCTGTGGATAAATGCCTGGCAGAAAAAAGGCACCAGGGAAAACAATGATGTATCCACATGACCGGCCCCCATGGGACAGGTGAAATATAAAATGCCGGAAGTGGCCTTGTCATAGCCGGCCGCATGAGTCACCCGGTCCAGTTTGTCCGGAGAGATCATCTCAATTTCCGGCGGCACGTCCGTTAATTCCAGTGTGGGAAGCACGGACAGATCTTCCTGCTGTTCCTGTAATTGCTCCAGCTTTTTGGCATCCTGTTTGATTTTTTCCAGATCGTTCTGCGACAGGTCCCGGTATATTTTTGTCAGTTCTTCTTTGATCTGCTTTTCCGTGGTTGATTCCAGGTCCGGGTCAGGTGCCAGGGTGAACAGCACCCGGTGGGGATTGTCAATAAAATAGGTTTTCAACCGTTCTTCCAGAAAACCGCCTTTGGCAAGGGCCTGCTGCAGCCGTTCCAGGTCCGCGTCAATGTTGATGCACGACACCGGGTCTCCGTCATGGATCAGCGTGCCGGCAAAAGAAAGCAGCAGTTTGATGCCAAAGGGATACGGGGTGTTGGTGATCTCTTTTCTGTAAAATTCGATCTGATGGATGGCGGATTCAACCAGATCCCGGGCAATCCCTTTTTCCACCAGATCTCCAAGAGTTGAAAAAATAATGGATTCCACCTGGGTCACGGCATTTTTTTCTATGTCTTTGAGCCCGATGGCAAACATGGCGTCCCGGTTGTCGGGTTCAAATCCGGACGCGTCCGCCAGTGCCGATCCCAGGTTGGAATCAATGAGCGCTTTTCTCAACGGCGATGCAGCGTTGCCGATCAGAATCTGTTCCAATACAGTGAGCACCAGTACCTCAAATGCATCTTTGGCATCACAGGTGAGCCATGCCACACATCCCTGATATTTTTTATCCATCGTGTCCGTATCGGAATAGGCGTATGGGTAAGTTTCCTGTCGGGGGGTCTGCCACCGGGGCTGGGCCGGCACTGAGGAGTCCACGGGCAAAAAATCGAATTCGTTCAGCACCTTGTCATGGATGAACGCCAGGGTTTTTTCCAGAGGCAGATTTCCATAGGTATAGAACTGGGCGTTGGAAGGATGATAGTACCGGCTGTGAAAGCGTTTGAGATCCTGCCAGGTCAGTTTCGGAATTTCCAAAGGATCCCCGCCGGAGTTGTTGCTGTAGGTGGTGTCCGGATACAGGCTCTGGAGCAGGGCCCTGCCCATGACTTGCGAGGGTGAGGACATGGCGCCTTTCATTTCGTTGTACACCACGCCTTTGTAAACCAGCTCCGGGTTCTGGGAGGGATCCAGATCCAGCCGGCATCCTTCCTGTTTGAAGCTCAATTCATCGATTTTCGGGAAAAAGGCGGCATCCAGGTAGACATCCATGAGATTGAAATAATCTTTTTCATTCTGGGTGGCAAACGGATACATGGTCCAGTCGGAGGCGGTGAACGCGTTCATGAACGTGGACAGGCTGCGTTTGATCATGGAAAAAAAAGGATCCCGGACATTGAAATGGCGGGATCCGCACAGCACCGTGTGTTCCAGTATGTGAGCAACCCCGGTTGAATCGGTGGGTACGGTTCTGAAAATGACACTGAAGGTGTTTTCCTTGTCCTGATTGGCGATATGAAAGTGCCGGGCCCGGGTTGTGTCGTGCACCAGCTGTATTAATGTCGAATCAATGATGGGCAAAGGGGTGACAGCTTCAACTTCGTAATTGTGAATGCGCTGGCCAGGGGTATATGTGTGACAGGTCATAAAAGTAGTTTTCCGGTAAATTAAGTGGTTTTGTAAGTGCCGCGGCGGACCCGCTCAATTTTTCCCAAAGAGTCCAGCCGATAAATGATGTTTCTGAGTTTTTTGTCTTCAAATCCGGTGGCATCCATGATGGTTTTGAAATCAACCCCGTCGGGATACCGGGCAATGATTTCCAGAGCGGTGGCAGACGCACTTTTCCGCTTGCTGGTTTTTTTCCGGGGGTGCCGTTTTGTGCCGGGCTGTTTCTGCTGAATGAGCTGTTCCAGGGTGTCGAGCCTTGCATGAAGATGGTTGATATCCTCTTTTGTGGGCATATCCAAACGCTGCAGCAGGGTTTTGATAAGCCCTTCCCAGTTGCTCCCAAGTTCTACGTTATGTGACATGACGTATCTCCTGATTATAAAAAGGTTTTGTTTTTACGTAATAATCCCTGTGTACCGGTTGGGCCGGTATTGAATATTACGCGGTATTAACGTATATTATAATTTTTTGTGTGACATAAAATTACTTCTTGAAATAATGAAAGTCAAGTAGCAATATGATATATCCAGGTCAGCTGCTCAAAGAAAAACAGATTTATGCCGGTAAGGAGCTGGGGCAGAATTTTTTGTCCAATCCGGAAACCGCCCGCATGATTGTGGACCGGACCGGTATCGATCACCATGCAAGGGTGCTGGAAATCGGTCCCGGCCTGGGCGCATTGACCCTTCCCATTGCAAAAATTACCCGCCATCTCACGGTGGTGGAAAAGGACCCGCGTTTGATTCCCTTGCTGATGCAGGTGCTTGAAAGTCATGGGATCGACTGGGTCCGGGTGGTGAACCAGGATTTTCTGAAAACCGATATTGCTGCTCTGGCCCAGGGACAGAAACTGGTGGTCATGGGCAATCTGCCCTACAATATTTCGTCTCAGATTCTGTTTCAATTGATCCGGGCACGGGATTCGGTGGGCAGCGCTTTTTTGATGTTTCAAAAAGAACTGGCCGACCGGATTCTGGCAACTCCGGGGAATAAGGCCTATTCGCGGTTGTCTGCGGTTTCCCAGTATGCCGCAGATATTCAGCGGCTGGTGAATATCGCACCCGGTGCTTTTTTCCCGAAACCGGAGGTGGATTCCACAGTACTGTCATTTGATTTTTTTCCTTCCCGGCCTTTTTCCCGGGACATGGAACAACGATTGTTTACCGTGATCAAGGCGGCATTCTCAAAGCGTCGCAAATCATTGAAAAATTCTTTGGTCGGCCCGGATCTCGGGCTGGACAAGCCCACGGTTGCACAAGCGCTGAAAAATGCTGATATCGCACCGGAACGACGTGCCGAAACCCTGAGTGTGAAAGAATTTGAGACATTGACCCGTGCGGTGGATCTGTTTTTAAAAAAAGAGTGAAGATACAAAATTGTGTTTGAACAGTGAGAATCGATTCAGAATAAAAAAGGAAAAATCATGATCAGAGCCAACGAAAATTATCAGAAATTAAAGGCATCGTATCTTTTTTCAGATATCGCCCGGCGCGTGGATCAGTTTCAGAAGGAAAATCCGGATACCCGGGTGATTCGTCTGGGCATCGGAGACGTGACAAGGGCCCTGCCACCGGCGGTGATAACCGCCTTTCACAAAGGCGTGGATGAGATGGCAAATGATGCCACCTTCCGTGGATACGGTCCGGAACAGGGGTATGCGTTTTTACGGGAAAAAATTGCAGCCCATGATTACCAGGCCCGGGGAGCGGACATCTCGGCGGATGAGATATTTGTCAGTGACGGTGCCAAATGTGATACCGGCAATTTTCAGGAGCTGTTTGCCGGCGATATCAAAATCGCCATTCCGGATCCGGTGTATCCGGTGTATCTGGATACCAATGTCATGGCCGGCAGAACCGGGGAATTTGTGGACGGCCGTTACGAAAAGATTGTCTACCTGGACTGCGTCAAGGAAAACCAGTTCCTCCCGCAGCTGCCGGCAACCCCGGTGGATCTGATCTATCTGTGTTTTCCCAACAATCCCACCGGCACCTGCGCCACCAAAGCCGATCTGGCGCAATGGGTGGATTATGCCCGTAAGAACCAGGCATTGATCTTGTTTGATGCAGCCTATGAATCTTTTATCCGGGATACCTCCCTGCCCAGAAGCATTTATGAAATTGACGGGGCCCGGGAAGTGGCCGTGGAATTCAGAAGTTTTTCCAAAACCGCCGGATTCACAGGGACCCGGTGCGGGTTTACCGTGGTTCCCAAACAATGCCGGGTGTTTTTGAACAATGGAGACTCCGTGTCTTTGCACGGGCTGTGGAACCGCCGTCAGAGCACCAAGTTCAACGGGGTTTCCTACCCGGTGCAAAAAGCCGCAGAAGCCGTATACAGCCAGGAAGGCCAGACACAGATCCGTGAATTGATTGCCGGATATCTGGAAAATGCGGATATCGTGGGTAAAACCATGGTGGACTTAGGATTCGACTATGTGGGCAAAGATAATTCCCCCTATATTTGGGTGGACGGCCAGGGCCGGGATTCCTGGGATTTTTTTGATCTGCTGCTGAATAAAGCCGGAGTGGTTTGTACGCCGGGGGGGGGATTCGGCAGGTGCGGCAGCCCGTATATCCGGATATCCGCTTTCAACAGTCGGGAAAACGTGGTCGAAGCCATGGCGCGGATGAAAGAGGCATTGAAATGAGTCATTTTTTTAAAGTGAAATCCCTGGACGATGTCCTGTCCATGACCCGACAATTTGATCCTGCTGATACCCAGAGGGTGGATATCAGTGATGCGTTTTCCAGAATTTTGGCGCAAGATCTGACAGCGCCCGGAGATATGCCGGGATTCCGGCGGGCCACCATGGACGGATTCGCCGTCAATGCCGCAGCGACCTTCGGGGCCTCGGAATCCACACCCGCCTGGCTGGAGATTCAGGGAACGATTCTGATGGGCCAGGTACCGGATTTTGAACTGGCACCCGGAAAAGCCGTCCGGATCTCCACCGGGGGCATGCTGCCTAAAGGGGCGGATGCCGTGGTCATGGTGGAGCATACCCAGACCATCGATGATACATCGGTTGAAATCTATAAAAGTGTGGCACCGCTTCAGCATGTGATCGATGCCAATGAGGATTTTTCATCCGGGGACGTGGTGCTGGAAGCCGGTACATTCATCCGTCCCCAGGAGGCAGGCCTGGCTGCCGGGCTGGGGTTCACCACGCTGCCGGTTCATCGGGTGCCGAAGGTGGGCATTATTTCCACGGGAGATGAAATTATTCCCATTGACCATGAACCGGCCCCGGGCCGGATCCGGGACATCAACTCCTATGCTTTGAGCGGGTTTGTTCAGGAAGCCCACGCCAAAGTGATCCGGTACGGAATCGTCAAGGATGATCCGGACCAGCTGCGGGCGGTCTGTGAAAAAGCCCTGGATCAGACCGACATGGTGCTCATCTCCGGGGGGAGTTCCGTGGGAGCCCGGGATTACACCGTGGAGGTGCTTGCCGCGCTGCCGGATACCCGGATTCTGGTGCATGGGATGTCTGTGAGCCCGGGCAAACCCACCATTCTGGCAAAAAGCGGGATCAAACCGGTGTGGGGCCTGCCCGGCCAGGTGGTGTCCGCCATGGTGGTGATGAAAATGGTGGTGATCCCGTTTTTGAACCGGATTCAAGGGTACAGGCAACTTAAGCCGTTGATGCGGGTGCCGGCAAAACTGACCCGGAACGTGGCGTCGGCCCAGGGCCGGCGTGATTTTGTCCGGGTGATGCTGGAAAACGGACCGGATGGTATGACGGCAAAGCCGGTTCTTGGCAAATCCGGCCTGATTCGAACCATGATTCATGCAGACGGTCTTCTGGATATCGGCGAAAATCTGGAAGGGCTGGAGAAAAATACCGTCACCCAGGTGATTCTTCTTTAAAATGCCAACATAAGGAAAGCAGTGATGACTTCTAAACGAAATGTGTATCTGGATACGCAACCCATTGAAACGGCCAGACAAATTCTGATGGACAGGTTCAAAGACCGGGTCACCGAAGTGGAGACCATCGATGTGACAGGCGCTCAGGGCCGGGTTCTGGCCTCACCGGCAATTGCAAAATTGTCCAGTCCCAATTTTCATGCGGCGGCCATGGATGGGATGGCCGTGGATGCGAAAGAGACTTTCGGTGCCAGCGAAGATGCGCCCAAAGTTCTGGTTCCGGACGAAACCGGTTTCTGGGTCAATACCGGTCATGCACTGCCGCCCGGCACCAATGCCGTGATCATGATCGAACATATCAATATCATTGATGAAAAAACCGTTGAAATTGAAGCGCCCGTATTTCCCTGGCAGCATGTGCGGAAAATGGGAGAAGATATCGTGGCCACCAAGCTGTTGTTTCCCAGAGGTCACCAGATCAATGCCTATGCCATGGGGGCTTTGTTGTCCGGGGGCGTGTTTCAGGTAAATGTGTATAAAAAAACCAGGGTGCTGATCATTCCCACCGGATCAGAACTGGTTCAGTGGCATGAGACATCTCCGGACCAGATGGCTCCGGGACAGGTCATCGAATCCAATTCCACGGTGCTCAAAGCCCTGTGCCGGGATAACGGGGCCGATGCCGATCGTCATCCCATGCTTAAAGATGATCTGGAAACGATTACCCAGGCGGTGGATCAGGCTGTGAAAGGGGCGTATGACATGGTCTGCATCATCGGGGGGTCCTCGGCCGGATCTGAAGACTTTGCAAGGCCGGTGATGGACTCATTAGGCCGGGTGATGGTTCACGGGGTGACCATGATGCCGGGAAAACCGGTGTTGATAGGAGAGATATCCGACAAACCGGTATTCGGTATTCCCGGATATCCGGTATCGGCTATTGTGGCGTTTGAGCAGTTTGTGGGGCCGCTGCTGCGCTCCATGCAGAAACTGGCGCCGATGGAATCCCGGACCGAACCCGTGGCGCTGGCCCGGAAAATCGCATCCAAGCTGGGGCAGGATGAGTTTTTGCGGGTAAAGATCGGGTCCGTGGACGGGCGGCTCATCGCCTCTCAGTTGCCCAGGGGATCGGGCAGTATCACCACGCTGACCGAAGCCGACGGCATTATTCAGATCCCCCGGGATGTAGAGGGGATATCGGAAACCGAGATGCCGACCGCCCGTTTGCTCAAACCGCTGTCCGCCATTGAAAATACCCTGGTGATCACCGGTTCCCATGACAATACCCTGGATCTTCTGGCCGACCAGATGCGGCGTCACTACGACGGCATTAATATTTCATCCAGCCATGTGGGAAGCATGGGCGGGCTCATGGCGATTCGAAACAACGCCTGCCATTTGGCCGGGGCTCATCTGCTGGACCCGGAAGACGGCTCTTATAATATCAGTTATATCAAAAAATATCTGCCCGGTGTGCCGGTGCGTCTGGTGAATCTGGTCATGCGGGAGCAGGGATTCATCGTGCCCAGGGGCAATCCGGAAAATATCGGATCCATCAAAGATCTCAAGGACAAAAAACTGCGGTTCATCAACCGGCAGGCCGGCTCCGGTACGCGGATCCTTTTTGACTATAAGCTGGCGGATGCCGGACTGACCCCGGCGGACATTACCGGATATGAAAATGATGAATATACCCATATGTCGGTGGCCGTGGCCGTGCTGTCCGGCCGGGCCGATACGGCCTTAGGCATCATGGCCGCAGCCCGGGCCCTGGATCTGGACTTTGTGCCCATCGTCACGGAATCCTATGACCTGGTGATACCGGAGCGGTTTTTCGACACCCCCAATGTCCGGATTCTGCTGGAGACTATTTCCGGTGATGCTTTCAAGCAAAGAGTTCAGGCATTGGGTGGATATGGTGTGGAAAAAACCGGGCAGGAAATACAGATATAAAAAAAACGGCGCCGTATCAGTCTGCTCAATTGTCAGTAATTATTATTGAATACTGACACAGATTGGATTTATGGGTGCAGTTCCACCCGTCTGTTGAGGGCACGGCCGACTTTGGTGCTGTTGTCAGCAACCGGTTTGCTGAATCCGAATCCCTTGGTGGTCAGCCGGTCTTTGGAAATACCGTTGTTGCTGAGGTATTCAGCAACGGCATTGGCGCGTCTTAAAGACAGGCCCATGTTGTATTTTTCGGTGCCGATACTGTCGGTATGTCCCTGGAGTTCCACGTTCATGCCGGGGTTCTCTTTCAGGATTTCCACCACTTCATCCAGCAGATAATAGGCTTCCGGTTTGATCACGGCTTTGTCGAAATCAAACAGGACATTTTCCAGAATCCAGCAGCCCACCGCATTCACACGGGCACCGGCAGGGGTACCAGGGCACTGGTCTTCGTCATCATAAACGCCGTCACCGTCGGAATCTTTTTTAGTCGGTGCAGGCGCGGGTGCGGGCACCGGGGCATCTGTGAGGAATACCTGGGATACAAATCCCGCCATACCGGCACTGGTCAGAAGATCGTCTGCCGTGCTGAAAAAACCGCATCCTCCGATGTCGGCAAGGTTTTCAAGCAGCTGGCGGCCTTCAGGGTCATTCCCCACCAGCACCGGGTAGATGCACAGGGAGGAACCAAAGGTGTCTTTCAGGGTCTGCGCCTGAGCCTGGACATTGGTCATGTCTTTACCGTCACTGACGATAATCACGGCATTTTTCGTTTCGGAAAGGGCTTCCAGATCGGTTTGAGCCGCTGCCAGGGCCTGGTCCAGACGGCTGAGTCCGCCCGGTTCGGTAACGCCTGCCAGTCCGTCCGCCATGGCGGCAGTCGTATAGGATTCCATGCCGTAAAACAATTCCGTGTTGTTTTCAGAAACGGCAGGTGCATGGCCAAAGGTTCTGAGGCCGGCTGTCTGTCCTAGTTCCGGAATGGTCATGTTCAAACGTTCAACAACGGTTTTGGCGATGTCGAATTTGTTGTCATGCCGCATGGAACTGGATGAATCCATGATCACCTGAAAATTGTCCACGCTGGATTCAACTTTTTCCAGATCAAACTGGGCCGGGGTGAATGTGCCGAAATCAACCGGCTCTTTAGCAGCACAACCGAACAGAAATGCAAGTGCCAGTACGGATAAAAAACTTTGAACAACCCATCTTTTTTTCATTTTTTTCTCCTTGTTATGGTTTTGGTGTTAACGTTGACGGGTAAGTGATGTCATTTGACTGTTTTAGTATACATAATCGAATACCGGGTGCCATACCGATTCGTTTATAGATAGGGATCATACAAAAGATTTTGGGTGAAATCAACTGAAATTAATATTCTGTGTAAAGAGATTTTTTTCTTTATTTTCAAAGCGGCGGGATCCTTGTTTTCCTGTCCAACTAAATTCTTGCAATTCAAAGTGAATAATATTATCTAATAGGGCTGTTTTTCACAGTCGTTCAGATGGATACTCAATATCTTTGATCAAGGAAATGGCAAGTTATATGGAGATATATCAGGCAGTCATACTCGGAATTTTACAGGGAGTGACCGAATTTTTACCGGTGAGCAGCTCCGGTCACCTGGTGCTGGGGCAGCTTTTTTTCGGTATCACGGAATCGTCCCTGGCTTTTAACATCAGTGTGCATATGGGAACTCTGGGGGCGGTGGCACTGGTGTATTTTGCCGATATCAAAGGCATGGTGGTGTCCGTGCTGGCCGGTATGGCAAAGACAATCAAACGGCAGCCGGTTGTGGTTGAATCGGATACGCATTTGAAACTGGCCCTGTTTATTGTGGCTGGTTCGGTTCCCACCGCCTTTATCGGCATGGGGTTAAAAAAGTTTGAAGATGTGTTGTTCACATCCGGGATGCTGGTGGGAGCCATGCTTCTGGTAACCGGAACCATTCTGTGGATATCCCGGGGGTTTTACCGGACTGAAAAAACCGGGACGCCTCTGGATCTGAAAAGGTCCCTGCTTATCGGCATCAGCCAGGGACTGGCAGTGATTCCCGGTATTTCCAGGGCCGGGACCACCATTGCCTGCGGTATGTTCTGCGGTCTGGACCGTCAGACTGCGGCCAAATTTTCTTTTTTATTGTCCATTCCGGCCATATTAGGGGCTGAGATGATCAGTGTCCTGGAATCTTTGGATCAGGGCTTACAGATTGACGCCACCGTGATTTATGGTACACTGACGGCATTTGTCAGCGGCCTGATGGCACTGAAACTGCTGATAAAACTGGTGCACGCAGGAAAATTTCACCTGTTCGCTCCGTACTGCTGGGTACTGGGTGTCCTGGTGCTGGTATTAACCATTGTCTGAGATTTAAAGGAGAAGATATATGGAATCAGGTATTTTCAGAGAATATGATATCCGGGGGGTGGCCGGGGTTGATATCCTGGACGAAGATGTGAAAAATATCGGCAAAGCCTTTGGGACTCTGATAAATCAGCAAGGTGGACAAAAAGTATCCGTGGGCCGGGACTGCCGCCTGACGTCTGACAGGTATGCGGATCTGTTTATTCAGGGCGTGTTGTCCACCGGATGTGATGTGGTGGATATCGGCATGTGCCCGACACCGGTGCTGTATTTTTCCATTCAGCATCTGGATCTGGGCGGGGGCGCCATGGTCACGGCCAGCCATAATCCGCCGGAATACAATGGATTCAAGCTCATGAACGGCCAGGATTCCATTCACAGCCAGGGATTGCAGGAAATCCGGAAAGTCATTGAACGCAGCGCCTATATCACCGGTTCCGGGCACCTGACCCGGGAAGATATATTGACCCCGTATAAAAAATATATCACGGATCATATCACTATCCCCACCACGATTCGTCTGGGCATTGATGCGGGAAACGGCACCGGCGGCATTACGGCACTGCCGGTTTTAAAAGGACTGGGATGTGAGGTGCATGGTCTTTTCTGTGATCCGGACGGGCGGTTCCCCAACCACGAGGCAGATCCCACCCAGAAGAAAAACCTGACGGATCTCATTAATCTGGTACAGGAAAAAAATCTGGACCTGGGGGTGGGATATGACGGGGACGCGGACCGCATCGGCGTGGTGGATAAAAACGGGAATGTGATTTACGGAGACCAGCTCATGGTGATTTATGCCAGAGAAATTCTGTCCCGCAAACCCGGCGCCACCTTTATTTCCGAAGTCAAGTGCTCCATGGTTATGTATGATGATATCCGCCGTCACGGAGGCAATGCCATCATGTGGCGTACCGGTCACTCTCTGATCAAGAAAAAAATGAAAGAGGAAAATGCCGAGCTGGCCGGAGAGATGAGCGGGCACATGTTTTTCAAGGACCGGTATTTCGGATTTGACGATGCACTTTATGCCACCTGCCGGCTGCTGGAAATCCTGGCAGACACAGGCAAAGGCGTGGATGAACTGATTCAGGATCTGCCCAAAACCTTTACCACCCCTGAAATCCGGGTGGGATGTCCGGATGAAATCAAGTTTGACGTGGTGGCACAAATCACGGCCCATTACCAGGCAAAACAGGAAGTGATCGATATCGACGGCATGCGTGCGCTGTATCCGGATGGCTGGGGCCTGGTGCGGGCATCCAATACCCAGCCGGCCCTGGTACTGCGGTTTGAGGCACTGACGTCTCAGCGTCTGGACGAGATCCGGCAGGACATAGAAGCCACCCTGAAACAGATTATTTCCCGGACATCAAAAAAAGTTTAAATTTTCATGCAATTATCTTTACAACAGCAGCAGGCCGTGTCCCACACCGGGACCCCGGCCCTGATTGTGGCCGGGGCCGGTTCCGGCAAGACCCGGACCCTGACCGCTAAATTCTCCCATCTCATTGACCAGGGGTACGATCCCCGGCGAATTCTGGCCATCACCTTTACCAACAAGGCGGCCCAGGAGATGAAATCCCGGCTCATGACCATGACCGGCCTTTCCCAGGACCGGTTCCAGTGGGTGAGAACCTTTCATTCCGCCTGCCTGATGATGCTCAAGCAGCACTGCACCCGTCTGGGGTATGTGCCGCCCGTTCAGGTGCTGTCCGTATACCAGCAGGACAAGCTGGTCAAGGAACTGTGTGTGGCCAACAACATTGACAGAAAATACGCCTCCCGGATACTGTCCTTTCTGTCCCGGGCCAAGAATTCAGGGAATCCTCACAAATATTTTGACAGAAAACCAGCGTTTTACAATGTCCGGACCCCTGATCTTTTCGACCAGTATGAAGACCGCCTCAAACAGATGAACAGCGTGGACTTTGACAATATCCTGCTGAAAACCAGGGACCTGCTCAAGGAACATGAAGATATCCGAAAAGAGTATCAGTCCTGGTTTTCATATATTCTGGTGGATGAATACCAGGATACCAACAATCTGCAGGAAGATCTGACCTCTCTTCTGTTAGGCGCCCACCGCAACCTGTTCTGCGTGGGGGATGACTGGCAGGCGGTATATGGATTCAGAGGGTCCAATGTCAATCATTTTCTGCGGTTTTCCAAAAAATACAGGGATGCAAAAATTTTCCGGCTGGAAGAGAATTTCCGGTCAGCCAATGAGATCGTGCAGGTGGCCAATGACCTGATCGACTACAATCCGGACAAGATGGACAAACACTGTTTTTCCCATAAAAGAGGCGGGGTGGTGGAGATTTATGATTTTCTGTCCGATGCCCATGAAGCCGAGTGGGTGGCCCGGCGGATCAAGGCCATGAACCGCCAGGGCCAGGGGATTGCCTATGACCGAATGGCCGTGGTGTACCGGACCAAATTCTGCTCCCTGCCTTTTGAAAAGATATTCCGGACGTTCCGGATTCCCTACCGGCTCATGGGGGCCCAGGGGTTTTTCGAGCGTATGGAGGTCCTGGACATCAATTCCTACCTGAGTGCCGCATTTTTTCCCAATGACGATCTGTCCTTTGAGCGGGTGGTCAATACCCCGAAACGGGGGATCGGGCCGGCCATGATCAAGAAAATGGCAGCCATGCGCAATACCGGCACCAGCCTCCAGGGTGCGGCACGGATCATGGTCAAAGAACGGGTTCTGACCCCGAAAATCCATGAAAATCTGTCCCGGGTCCTTGAAATTCTGGATACCATCCGGGATATAGCCCCGGCTCCGGCCATGGAAGAAGTGATCGCTCAAACCGGTTATTATGAGTATCTTGAAAAGAAAACCAAGACCAAAGCGGAATGGATCTCCAAAAAAGAGAATATTGAACAGCTGATTCACACGGCCCGAACCAAAGACGATATGCTGTCTTATCTGGAGGAAGCGGCCCTGATCCGGGAGGACAAGGAAGACGAGGATAGCGATTCCGACGGGGTGGCCCTGCTTACCATCCATTCCGCCAAGGGCCTGGAGTTTGATACCGTGTTTGTGGTGGGATGTGAAGAACGTCTGTTCCCCCACTGGCGGTCCATTGACGATGGAGATGCGGCCCTGGCCGAAGAACGGCGTCTGATGTATGTGGCCATGACCCGTGCGGAACGGTTTTTGTATCTGACCCATGCCAATTACCGCAAAGGGGAATTTGGTGTGCCCAGCCGGTTCATCGGTCAGATCAGAGAATGCATGGAATAGGCCTGCCTGAATGGATTTTTTCGAAACCATCCGGGCTCCCATGGTCCGGCTGTCGCTGACCCTTTTCCGCAAGGGCAGTCAGGCCATTCCGTCCGACCACAAAGGCATTTTCGCCACCTTGTTTTTCATTATTTTTTCCACGGTCACGGGCGTGGGGATTGTGGTGCCCCTGCTGCCCATCTATGCCAATGATTTGGGCGCCACCGGATTTTATGTGGCCATGATTTTCGGGTCTTTTTCCATTTCCCGGGTATTTCTGCTGCCTTATTTCGGACGGATGTCTGATCAAAAAGGAAGAAAACCCTTTATTCTGTTCGGGTTGATTTCCTATACACTGATATCCATTGCGTTTATCTTTTCAGATACTGTGGAAGGACTGATCTTTATCCGGTTCATTCAGGGGGCCGGGTCCGCCATGATCATGCCCGTGGTCCAGGCCTATGTGGGGGAGATCACTCCGAAGGGGTCGGAAGGATATGCCATGGGGCTGTTTAATTTATCCATGTTTCTGAGCATGAGCCTGGGCCCGCTCATGGGCGGTGTGATACAGGATTTGTGGTCCATGGATGCCGCGTTTGTCAGCATGGGAGTATTGTCTTTTGTCGGGGTGATGCTGTGCGTGTGGCTTCTGCCGCCATTGTCCGAAGAACGGCTCCGGTCCGGGCACCAGACTCTTCAGATCCCCTGGGCCCTGGTGGTCAGGGATAAAGAACTGTTGGGGCTGTTTTGCTTCAGGTATGCCTATACCGCATGTATCGGCGCCATATGGAGCTTTCTGCCTCTTTTCGGAGCCCAGATGTTCGGTCAGTCCGGTGCCGGAATCGGGCTTCTGGTGACTCTGGGCGTTTTCATATCCGGGATTCTGCAACTGCCCATGGGATATCTGGCGGATCGCATCAGCCGTCAGGCCATGGTCGTTTTCGGCGGGGTCATCGCCACCGCCAGTATGATCTGGATTTACTTTGCCGCCTCGTTTTTCGATCTGCTGGCTGCCGTGTCGTTGTTCGGAGTGGGCGGCGGGATTGCCATGCCGGCCATCACGGCCCTGGCCGTGGTCAACGGAGAGCAGAAAAAAGCCATGGGATCGGTGATGGCCATATTGACGGTGGCCCACAGCTTAGGCATGCTCACCGGAGCGGTGGCTGCCGGTCTGGCCATGGATTTTTTCAGTCTCAGGCTGGCGTTTCCTGTGTCCGGCCTGGCCATGGCACTGGGCACCGGCATGTTTGCCTTTCTTCATCTTTCCAGGTGCGGCCACCGGTCCTGAAAAGAAAAAAATGCAACACAGGGATTAAAAATCGTAAAAATGTGATAAAATAAGGTTCATATGGGAGATTATAACCAGACAATGAAGAAAAAAAGGGGGATATGATGAAATCAATGTATATCATGACGTGGGCTGCCGTGTTTACGACCGTTGTTGCGCTGCTGGCCGGCGGATGTGCGTCCAGCCGGTCTTCGGAGGTGTATTCCAGGGACCACGCCCGGCAGAGCCAGACCGTGATGATGGGGACGGTGGAATCGGTCAAGTATGTCACCATCGAAGGCACTAAAACCCCGGTGGGAACTGCTGCCGGCGGCGTTGCCGGTGGCGTGCTGGGCAGTACGGTGGGCGGCGGTTCCGGCCGCACGGTGGCCACCGTGATCGGTGCCCTGGCCGGGGCTGCGGCCGGGACTGCGGCCGAAGAGGGCATCACCCGGAAGCCCGGCCTTGAAATCGTTGTCACCAAAGACACGGGCACCACCATTGTGGTGGTTCAGGAAGCGGATGTGGAAGTGTTCCCGGGAGACCGGGTCCGGATCATCACTGCGGCCGACGGCACGACCCGGGTGTCCAGATAATTGTTTAAAATCATCCATCTGCAAGTGGTGAATAAAAAAAAGAGACATCAATGAAAAAACAGACCCAGACCAACGATAAATTGCGCAATATCGCCATCATCGCCCATGTGGACCATGGAAAAACCACCCTGGTGGATGCCATGTTCCGTCAGAGCGGTATTTTCAGGGAAGGACAGCAGGTGGATGAACGTCTCATGGACAGCATGGATCTTGAGCGGGAACGGGGCATTACCATTGCCGCCAAAAACTGTTCCGTGATGTGGAAAGATGTGAAGATCAATATCATCGATACCCCGGGCCATGCGGATTTCGGCGGGGAAGTGGAACGGGCTTTGTCCATGGCGGACAGTGCCATTCTTCTGGTGGATGCATCCGAAGGCCCGCTGCCCCAGACCCGGTTCGTCCTGAAAAAAACCTTTGAGGCCAGACTGCCGGTCATGGTGATCATCAACAAGATCGACCGCAAAGATGCCCGGCCCGATGAAGTGCTGGACATGGTGTATGACCTGTTCATCGATCTGGAGGCGACCGAAGACCAGCTGGACTTCATCTATTTTTATGCCATCGGCCGGGACGGGATCGTCAAACGGGAACTGGATGCGGATGTGACCCATCTGCATGATCTGTTTGATACCATTGTCAAACAGATGCCTCCCCCGTCCTATGATCCGGAAGCCCCGTTTCAGATGCTGGTGTCTGATCTCGGGTATTCCGATTACCTGGGACGCCTGGCCATCGGCAAGGTGTTCAACGGATCTGCCGCATCCAATGAATCCCTGGTGTGTCTGGGAGAAGATGATCATCAGATCCTGTTGAAAGTGACCAAGCTTCAGTCGTATAAAGGCATGACCCTGGTGCCGGTGGACCGGGCCGATCCCGGGGATATTGTGGTGCTGTCCGGTATCGAGGATGTCCGGATCGGAGATACCATCTGTACCCGCCAGGCCCCTTGTGCCCTGCCCAGGATCACGGTGGACGAGCCCACGGTGTTCATGCAGTTTGCCATTACCAATTCACCGTTTGCCGGCAGGGAAGGCAAATATGTCCAGTCCAGGAAGATCCGGGAACGCCTGCTCAAGGAAACCCTAAAAAACGTGGCCATCGAGGTGGAAGACAGCACCACGGACGAAAGCTTTGTGGTCAAGGGACGGGGCGAGCTGCAACTGGCCATTTTGATCGAGACCATGCGCCGGGAGGGGTTTGAGCTCTGTGTGAGCCGGCCCAAGGTGATTTATAAGCAGGGTCAGGGGGGGACACTGGAACCGATTGAACATCTGTTTGTGGATTGTGAAGAGGATTTCATGGGGGTGGTGACGGAAAAACTGTCCATCCGAAAAGGCAAAATGACCAACCTGGTGAACAACGGCAAGGGAAGGGTCCGCATCGAATTTTCCATCCCGTCCCGTTCCCTGATCGGTTACCGGGACGAATTCCTCACCGACACCCGGGGCACTGGAATCATGAATTCCTATCTGGCCGGATACGAGCCGTTCCGGGGGGAATTTCCCGTGCGTTTCAACGGGTCTCTGGTCTCGGACCGGCAGGGCACGGCTGTTCCCTATGCCCTGTTCAACCTGGAACCCCGGGGACAGCTGTTCATCGTGCCCGGTACCCCGGTGTATGAAGGGATGGTGATCGGTGAGCACAACCGGGCCACGGATATTGATGTCAATCCCTGCAAAGAGAAAAAACTCACCAACATGCGGGCATCGGGCAAGGATGAAAACGTGGTGTGTACGCCCGTGCGGGAGATGACCCTGGAAAAAGCCATCCATTTTATTACAGATGATGAAATGGTGGAGGTGACCCCGGTGTCCATCCGGCTGCGCAAAACGGTTTTAAATGCCCAGAAGCGCCACCAGATGGCCGGAAAGCTCAAGAAAAAAGACAAGGAATAGAAATGCCACCCCCCGGGGTCTCCCGGGGGGCTTGATTGCTCAGGCGTTTATTATCTTGAAATTGCTGCCTTCGGGGTGGTCGGCCTGGAACCGGGTCAGACGGTCGGCCAGTTCGGCGAACCGCTCTTTTCCGGTCAATGATACACAGGCCCGCAACCCTTCATGGCGGTCGCTGCCCGTGGTGCTCAACGAGATGGCGCTGATGCCGTAATAAAGCAGTTCCTCCACCAGTTCCACGCCGGTGAATCCCGGGTAGGAAATGGTGAAATAAAACCCGTCGGCAATGGGCTTGTCATCATCCATGTCATACACAATCTTGAACCCGTTTTGCGTAAACAGCTGTTTCATGACCCCGGCCCGGTCCCCGTATTCCTTTACATGGTCCACAAAATTGAATTCTCCGGCGTTCACCGCTTTGAGCAGCCCTAACAGCCCGTACTGGTTGGAATGGGATACCCCGGAGCTTAATGCATACATGGCCCCGAAAATATAGGCATATCCGAACCGGTCACTGCCGAAAAACGGCTTGAGGTTGTTGCCGGTGGAATGGAACAGTTTTTCCGGAATCGCGGACATGCCGATGCGCTGGCCGGCCATGGAAAAAGATTTGGAACTGGAGATCAAAAGAATGTAGTTGTCGGTGAACCTGGCCACGGACGGAATGAACGGAGGCTGCCCCGGAATGGAGTAATCGGTGCGGAAATCCATACCGAAATAGGCCAGATCTTCCATGACAATGCAGTCATATCGGGTGGCCAGGGACCCGATGGTTTCAAGTTCTTTTTCTGTAAAGCAGATCCAGGCCGGGTTGTTGGGGTTGGAATACATGATGGCCGCCACATCCCCTTGTTCCAGAAATGATTCCAGTTTGGGCCCCAGCTTGTCGCCCCGGTATTCATAGACATCAAAATGGGCAAACGGCAGCCCCAGAACCTTTGCCTGAAGTTTGTTCACCGGAAATCCCGGATCAATGAACAAGATTTTCTCTTTTCCCTTGATCCGCCGGCTGCAGCACATCATGGCCATGTAGCACCCCTGCATGGACCCCACCGTGGGAAAACAGGATTCCGCCGGGATCTCGATGTCCACAAAGTTTTTCACAAATACCGAGATTTCGGTTTTCAGCTGGGGAATACCGTCAAACGGCGGATATTTGGCGCCAACCCCCTGTTTGAGGGCTTCAATTTCCGCATTAACGGCGATCTGCGGCGGGGCCAGGCCCGGCACCCCCATTTCCATGCGGATGAAATTGTCGCCTGTGGCGGTTTCAATGTTATTCACAATCCGGTTCAGTTCCCGGATGGAGGCCATGCCCACGGACTCCAGACCCATTTTGTCAATTTCGTGCTTGACAATCTCACGGTTGATCGGGGTTTCCATTCAAGTCTCCTGAAAAAAATCTGATTAAAAAAATAATCAACTGTTATCCGGAGCGAGTGTACGGCCTTACCTGTTTTTTTTCAAGAATTAATTAGCTAAAAAAAATGACAATGATGTAAAGACACTCCGGAACAAGAGAATTCAGGGGTGTTTCCCAGTCATTTTATCATGGAACCGCTGCACATGATCTGTGATGATGGCGGATGCGGCAGCCCCGTCCTTTGATTTCATGGCGGCAATGATCTTGTCAAAGTCGGTGAGGTTTTCCAGGGTCCGCTCCCGGTTCATGGGAAGGAAATCCTGGTAATACCGGTGAATGTTGTCATGAATACTTTTCTGGACAAACTGGAACACGGGATTCCGGGTCATGGTGCCGATGTAGGTGTGCATGGCTTCATCGGTTTTCAGGAAATTCTCCCAGTCCCGGGTGTCATAACAATGCCTGGCCCGGGCCTGCATCTGCTCCAGTTTTTCAATGTCTTGCGGGGTGGCCCGTTCCGTGGCCAGTTCCACCAGGCTGCCTTCGATTTTGATCCGGAATTCAGATAAATGGGCCAGGGACACGTTGCCGGACTGGATCAGCAGGGCCAAAGATTCCATGAGAGGATCCGTGCCGATCTGCTTGACAATGGCGCCGCCGTTCACCCCCAGCTTGATCTCTATCAGCCCTTTCTGTTCCAGGACCCGCAACGCCTCTCTCAGGGTGCCCCGGCTGGTGTTGAACATCTCCTTGAGCTCCCGTTCCGCCGGCAGTTTGGAGCCGGGGGGCAGTTTTCCGGTCAGGATGGCATCCTGTATCTGCTCCACCACATCCTGAAACACCCGGTTTTGTTTGGCACGTTTGAACATATCCTTGATTTTCCTTTTTTGAATTGCCGGTTCTGCCCAATGGTTAAACCATTTTGATCTTCTTTGTCAAATCTTTTCAGGTATTGACAAAAACCTTGCTCCCGGCCTAAACTTTTGAGAATTGTCCCTGCCGGCAGAATCAATATGCGTACAGGCTTCTGTCCCATTCCCTCACACAATGTTGAATCCGGTCTGGCGCTGTCTGATTCCTGGCACAGCCCAAGCGGATGTTGCGGCGGATTTTAATGAAAAATTTGATGCCCTCAGCCCCCCGGAAAACAGTTCCGTCCATTCAGACTACCTGTTCGAACAGATTGCCCTGGGCAGCCGATATACGGTCATACAATTGGATCAGATCAGAGAACAGGCTGCCGCAAACAGTCGTCAATTTGAAAAATTATCCAAACAGCTGGACATCCTGATCGAACAGAACCAGCAGCTCATCAAGCTGCTGGAAAAAGACAAATATCTATAACATGCCGGTTCACCGGCGTTTTCTGCCTGAAATTCTCCGGGAAGCGGTGACAACGTCTTTCTGCCGCTGTTTTTTGACAGGGTCTTTTTCCACAAATACGGGGCTTCGGGTGAACGGATCCCGGCCGGTATGATACATCAGGGTGGAATACGTGGCCGGCGTGGGGGTGAAAATCTGGACCTGTTCGGGCGTGGTTCGCAGTTTGTTCGTGGTAAAGCGCTTCAGGGCCGCCATGTCGGCCTGGGTGCATCCGGGGTGGGCCGCCATCAGGTAATACGTTAAAAACTGGGGTTTGCCGCAGGCGGCGGACAATTTGTCAAACGCGGATTTGAATGCCAGCAGATCGTCAATGGTCTGTTTGCCCATATGATTTAACACATGTTTTTCACAGTGTTCCGGTGCCACTTTGAGCTGACCGGACACATGGTCTTTGACCATTTTTTCCAGAAATGCCATGCCGTGTTTTTTGTCATGCAGGATCAGATCGTACCGGATTCCGGAGGTGATAAACACTTTTTTGATGCCGGGCAGGGCGCACAGTTTTTCCAGCAGACCCAGGTACGGGGAATGATCCGGCCGCAAGGTGCTGCAGATATCGGGAAACAGGCAGCTTTTGTCCTGGCAGGCCCCTTTGGATGATTTTTTCGGGCATTCATGCCCGTACATGTTGGCGGTGGGGCCGCCTAAATCCATGATGTTTCCTTTAAAATCCGGATGGGTTGTAAACTGCCGGGCCTGCCGGAGAATGGAACCCGGGCTCCGGGACTGCACCGTCCGGCCCTGGTGGACCGTGATGGCACAGAACCGGCATTCCCCGTAGCATCCGTAATGGGTGGGGATGGCAAACCGGATGGTGTCCAGGGCCCGCACCGGTCCCATGGCCTTGTAAAAAGGGTGGACATCATGTTCATATGGAAGATCGTGGATTTCGTCCATCTGGGCTGTGGTGGAAACAGGTGCCGGCGGATTCAGCACCAGGTACCGGTTCTGGTGTGCCTGACACAGCTGTTGCCCTGTCACCGGATCGGTATTGCGGTAAAACAGGGTGAACGCATCCGTGTAGGCCGGGTTATTTTTTGCAACCATCTCAAAAGAAGGCAGTTCCATTCCCTTGCGGGTTCCGGAAATATAGGCGATGCCTGGAATGTTTTCTACAGGCCGCCCCTGTTTCAGGGCCAGGGCCAGATCACGGACGGTGGTGTGCCCCATACCAGACACCAGGTAATCGGCTTTGGCGTCAAACAGAATGGACCGCCGGATTTTGTTGGACCAGAAATCATAATGGGCCATGCGCCTCAGACTGGCTTCAATACCGCCTAAGACAATGGGAGGCGAGGGTTTGCAGAACCGCCGGATCAGGTTGGCATAGGCGATTACGGCCCGGTCCGGCCGGCGATTGTTGATATGGCCCGGGGTGTAGTCATCGGTTTTTCGCCGTTTTTTCAACGGCGTGTAATTGGCCACCATGGAGTCCACGGCACCGGATGTGACCCCCCAGAACAAACCCGGGGGGCCTAAGCGCAGAATATCTTTGTCCGTGTTCAGGTCCGGCTGGGCAATGATCCCCACCCGGAACCCGTCCTTGATCAGGATCTTGCCGATGAGGCTGACACCCATGAAGGGCGAATCAATATAAGTGTCGCCCGTGACCAGAATGATGTCCAGACGGTCCCAGTCCAGAGCGGTCACCTCGGCCATGGTGGTGGGGATGAACATGGGCGTATCAGCAGTCAGAATTCATCGGATCGGTACGATTTCCAGCCAGTATCCGTCCGGATCATTGATGAAATAAATGCCCATATCCTTGTTTTCATAACAGATGCAGTCCATCTGTTTATGCAGGGCATACGCCGCATCAAAATCATCGGTTTTAAATGCGATGTGAAACTCTTCATCCCCTAAGTCATAAGGGGTGGTCTGGGATTTGAGCCAGGTCAGTTCCAGTTTGCAGGGGCCGGTGCCGTCTCCAAGATATACGATGATATAGCTGCCGTCATCGGCTGTGGTGCGCCGGGTTTCCTTCAGCCCCAGGGCTTTTTCATAAAATACCAGGCTTTTATCCAAATCCAGGACATTGATGTTGAAGTGGTCGATGGTGAATGACATGGTTTGCTCCTTTTGATTATTTGCAGGTCTGTTTGAGCCGGTTGTAGTCAATAGCCCGTTGAATGGCAATACCGCTTTGTTCGGCTATGGCCAGGGCAAAATTGATATCCGCATGGGAGAATTGCCGCACCTCTTGGGTGAGCAGGCGCAGAATACCGATCACTTCTTCATTGAACATGACCGGTACGGCCAGAATACTGCTGATGCCTTCCAGTTCCGCTTCTTTGTGATAGATGGTATGGAGGTCGGTTTTGGCATCCAGAATGATCACAGGTTCACCCTGTTTCAGATAAAAGGTAGCCAGTTCTTTGTCTAAAGGCCCTCTTTCCAGATAGGTCTGACTCAATCCATAGGCGGCTTTCAGCTCCAGGTCCCCCTTGTTTTCTTCCATCAGGCGGATGGTGGCGGCTTTCAGGTTCATCACTTCAGGCAGGCGGGTGACAATCCAATCCAGGATCTTGTCCAGCTCATAGGTGGTGTTGATTTTTTTACTGATGGCATGGATGGTTTCAAAATAATGCAGCTGAGTCTGCTGGTCGGCGAAAATCCGTGCGTTTTCAATGGCAATGCCGCATTGTTCGCCTAAGGCGGCGACAAAATTGATTTCATCCGGGTTGAAATGATGCGGTTTTTTGCATAATACCCGCAAAATGCCGACATTGTTGCCCCGAATGGAAATCGGCACCACCAGAATGGATTGAATGCCCTCTTGGATGATGCTTTCTTTGTATTGTATCCGGGGATCGCCGGCGGCATCCTCAATGACAATGGGGGTGCCTTCAAGGGCTTTGAAAACAGGCTCCTCATGGTCAATAGGTCCGCGATTCAGGTAGGCATCACTTAAACCGCTGGCACTGCGCAGATCCAGTTTTTTGTCGGCATCGTTCAACAATCGAATGGTGGATCCATCCACATTCATGATTTCCGGCAGCCTTTTTGTGATCAGTTTAAAAATATCATCAATGTTCTCTGCGGTGGTGATTTTTTTGGTCACATCAATGAATAAATCAAAATATGATGCTTTGCATGTGGCTAGTTCCATTTGATACCTTTTCAGTTCTGTTAGTTGAATATGTCCGGTCATGACGTGAAATAGTAAAATTTAAATATATTTCAGCATTTGATTCTGTCAATAAAAAATATATCCGGCCTGGTTTATGAAAATGCCTGTTTCACTTTTTGGGCGTTCATTGCTATACTGACCTCATGAAAGGAAAAAGCACGCAACGAAATCGTATTTTCCAAAATAGTCCTGCTGTTTGCCGGATGACCCAAATGGGGCGGCATCTTTTTCTGGTGATGATCATGGGTTGGCTTGTGGTCGGGCTGCCGATGGATTCCCGGGGTTTTTCTTTTTCGGCATCGGATTTTAACCGGTTTCAGTCCACAATCATTGATCACCGGAACCGGGTGAATCCACAATTTAAAAAAGTGCCGCGCCGGCACACATGGTATATTATTGTGCATACATCAGAGCTTGGTTTGTCCGCCACTCTGCGGGTGGTGTCCAGAGGCAAGCAGCTGACAAACGGCCGCAGCACACCCGGGGGCCACGCCAATTACGTGATCGCCCGGAACGGAGACACCTACCGGATACTGGATAAACAATTCCGGGCCGATCATGCCGGGCTGTCCATGTGGAAAGGCCGGCAGGACATCTCCTCGGTTTCCATCGGAATCGAGCTGGTGGGATACCATAATGCGCCGCTGACGGACGCGCAATACCGCTCTGTGGGATTGCTGGTCAAGATTCTTCAAAACGTGTACGGATTGGAGGATCATGCAGTGCTGACCCACAGTCAGGTGGCGTTCGGCAGGCCCAATCCCTGGTTTCCAAAAGATCACCGGGGCAGAAAACGGTGTGCCAAAAACTTTGATCGTGCCCGGGCCGGGCTGGGCACGACGGTTGATAATGATCCGGATGTCATTGCCGGCCGGCTCCTGCCGGATCCGTATCTGGCGGATCTTTTCTATGCGCCCGGACCGGCCGTGGCCGCCCGGGTGGCGGCAACCGGTTCAGTCCCCGGTCTGATTTCAAAAGAGCGCACCGCCTGGTCCATTGCGGGAGAAGAATATGATCATCCGGGTACGGTTTATGTCCTTCCCAACGGCCGTCGCCTCACCGGTGATCAGATCGCGGATACAGTGGGATGGCAGCAGGTGCCCGTCAATACCCGGGTCCTGCTGAACCAGGAAACGCAACCGACTGAAGCCGCTGTTCCGGATCATCCCGTTAAAACCATCACCGACCAGATGACCGCCTGGTCCCATGCCGGTCCGGCGTATAAATTCGATTCCACGATCTATTTTCTGCCGTCCGGTGTTGTCCGACCCGGCTCCCTGATTCCCGACTGGGATGATTTGCCTTTGAACACCCGGTTGATTGTGGGGTATCAGGGACCTTTTGCCGTCACCAGGGAAAAGACCGCTTACCGGATTGCCGGTCACAGATACAAAGACTCAACCACCGTGTATTTTCTGCCGCCGGGACAGGTGAAAACAGGGGCCCAGATAACGAATTTCGCCGGTCTGCCGCAAGGGACACAGCTTTATCTGCCTATTGACAGCCTGTCGTCCGGATAGTCGCCGGGTTATCAATATGTGAAAAAAAGCGGCTGAATTTGATGCCGGGGAATTTGTTTCAACAGTGCCAGCATGAGCAATATTCGTGCCTTGGCAGGGTTGAGCTCATCTGAAGCAATAAAGCCCAAAGCGTCGTCATCCACTTCCACATTCCGGCCCACCGTTCCGGTGGGTACCCGGGAACTTCTGACAATGCAGTATCCTGAAGCCGCTTTTAGTGCGGCTTTTTTCATTGTGGCCTGATTCATGTTTCCGTTGCCGTCTCCGGCAATGACAATGCCTTCAGCCCCGGCGGATAAAGACAAGTCAATCAGATCCGGCGGCATATCAATACAGGCATAAATGATGTCCACCCGGGGAAGTATGGTGGGATGGAGGGGATGACAGAACCGGCTTGAGAATTCGCTCAGACAGGTGTGATGCCGGAAAGGAAATCGAAAATACGCAGTTTTCCCGTAATTGACGGTTCCCATCAGACCGTTGACAGGGGAAAGGAATGTTTCCACAGATGTGGTATTGGTTTTGGTCAGGGAATGGGCCCCGTGAATCCGGTCGTTCATCACCACTAGGACGCCTCTTTCCCGGGCGTTGGGATCGGCTGCCACAGCCACGGCATTGAACAGGTTTAGCGGACCGTCCGCTGAAATGGCATTGGCCGGGCGCATGGCCCCGGTCAGTACCACCGGCTTGGGGCTGTTGACGGTAAGGTTCAGAAAAAAAGCGGTTTCCTCCATGGTGTCGGTGCCGTGGGTGACCACGATACCATGAATGTCATCGTGTTTCATGAGTTCGTTGATGCGGCAGGCCAGCCGGATCAGAATATCAAACGACATGTCCTGGGATCCGACATTGGCGACCTGTTCTCCTGAAATGTCCGCCAGCCGGTTCAGATCCGGAACCGCGTCGATCATTTCCTGAATGGCCATCTGCCCTGCGCAGTATTCGGACCGGGACGGTGTTTGGCTGATGCCGGCAATGGTGCCGCCGGTGGCCAGAATCATGACATGGGATTTCATGGAACACCTCTTTATCCACTGCCGTGTTTGTTTTGATTCCAGTGAACCATCGCCTGGCAACATAACAGACCGGCGGTTTTTTTGCCAGCAGTTGTGTTGTTTTCTTTGTTAATCTGCTTGAAAAAAAAAAAATTCATGGATAAGATGCCCGGCATGAAAGTATTCTTTGGTATAAGTCGCATTTTCTGGGTGTGTCTGATGATAACGACTGCCGGCATTCCCAGGGCATGGGCCCAGGACCCGGTACCGGAAATGGAATCCGTGCCGGATCCCCCGGTTCTGGTTCAGGCACAGATGTGTGAAGCCATCGAAAAATTCATGCCGGTCAATTCAGCCGTGGTTTTTTCCATATCACTGGGCCGGGTATACTGTTTCACCGCGTTTGATCCGGTGTACGAGGAGAGCGTTGTATATCACCGCTGGTATCGGCAGGACCGTCTGGTTTCCAATGCCAGACTGGTATTGAATCCGCCCAAATGGGCGTCTTTCAGCAGCATGCAGCTCAGGCCTGCGGACAAGGGACCCTGGCGGGTGGAAATTGTGGACAGCCGGGAAAGCCTGATCAAAACCCTTCGATTCAGTATTTCGGACTGATTGGAAATGACACAGTTTTTTGCCATTGGATGGCAGAACATCCTGGATATTGTCCTGAACACCTATATTCTGTTCCGGCTGTACGTCCTGTTCCGGGGAACCAATGTGCTTCGGGTGCTTCTGGCCATGGGGGTATTGCTGGTTTTCAGGCAGGTGGCATTTTCCATGGGACTGATCATCACCAGCTGGGTGATGCAGGGGGTGATTGCTGTTGCCGCCCTGGTGATCATTGTGGTGTTTCGAAACGAAATTTCATCGGTGCTCAAGACCCGAGATCTGAAGTCTTTTTTGTGGGGAATCCCCCGCCAGCAGCTCAAAACCCCGGTGGGAATCATTGTTGAAAGCGTTTATGAGCTGGCCAGAAAAAAAGTCGGTGCCTTGATGGTGCTGCCCTTGAGTAAAGGCATGGAGAGCATTGTCCAGGAAGGCGTCTCCTGGCAGGGAAAACTTTCCAAAGAGATGCTGATCAGCATTTTCTGGCCGGACAATCCGGTTCATGACGGAGCTGCGGTGATTCAGGGGGATCGTATCACGGATGTGGGCGTGATCCTTCCGTTATCAAAACGGACAGACCTGCCATCCCGTTTCGGCACCCGGCACCGGGCAGCAATCGGTCTGGCTGAACAGACCGATGCCCTGATCATTGTGGTATCTGAAGAACGGGGCACCATCACCCTGGTCCGAAACAGACAGATTTATGACATCAACGACAGCAGTGTGCTTGAAAAATTGTTGATTCAGCATGCCGGCGGCAATATCACCACAGGGGATATCAAAAAACGGACCCGGGACCTGGCCATTGCCGCAGCTGTGTGCCTGGTCTGTGTCACCGGACTGTGGTTCAGTGTTTCCAAAGGGGTGGAAACCATTGCCACCTACGATGTGCCCATTGAATTTGTGAAATCGGATCAGAATATGGAAGTGCTGTCCTCATCTGCCAGCAGTGTCCGGCTGCTGGTCAGCGGTTCCAGACCGCTGATCCGGGCTTTGAGCCCTAACCGTATCAATGTCAAACTCAACATTGCCAATACCATTCCGGGAAAAAACTCTTTGTCGGTTGGGCAAAGTGCGGTATCACTGCCTCCGGGCATCTCGGTCAAAAGCATTGAGCCGTCCATGGTCGATGTGCTTGTGGATGTGCCGTTGAAAAAGGAGGTTCCGGTTCAAGTGTTCTGGGTGGGCAGACTTTCACCGGAACTGATCATGACCCGGGTAAAGGTATCACCTGAAAAAATCGTTGTGGTTGGCCCCTCCCAGGTCCTTGAAGACATTGATACCCTTTTTACCAAGCCTGTTTCATTGGACGGGATCTCTGAATCGGGTAAAATCACCGCTGGTATCGCATTCACACCCTCCTCCATCCGGCCGGAAGATCAGAAAAAAAGTGAAATTCAGCTGGAATACACCGTGCAGAAGCGCGAAAAATACCGACTCCTGAAACAGTAATAATTCTCAGGCTTTGGCATATCTGCCTGTCCGGCCGTGTTCCCGGGTTATTTGTCCGAAGACCGGTTTTCTCCTCCGGTGCCTGCCCTGCCGTCATCACAGGCATCCTGGGCCGGTTCATTGGGTCTTGCGTGCTCGGCAAATTCCGGTGCCTGGGTACACACATCCAGATCCGCATTTTTGTCTTTGTTTTTTTTATCCTGATCTGTCATGTTGCCACCTCACTGTAACGGCATCCTGTCGATGCTGTCTTTTAACTGGTTGATTTCGATTCCCAAACTGACGCACTGCTTGCCTTCCATGCATAAACGGGCATCATCGGGTTCCAGAAAGGTTTTTAATGCTTTTTTGTCTTTTTTGAGAGAAACGGTCCATCGCTCGTTGTCTTTGTCGTATCCGACATCAATATCAATACCGCATTCACCGATTTCCGGATAAATGGATCTGATTTTTTCGCATAATTTTTGCTTGTCCATGGCTGGCCTCCTGTAATTAAGTCCCAGGATTGTTTTGCTGTATAAAAGATAAATTAAGAATGGATTCATGATATTCAAGCAGTATCCATGAAAACCGATTCGCCTGTTTGAGGGTGTGATCATTGAGACTATCCGCTTGACAGGCTGTTTCGATCTCTTTAAATTGATCCATTACCGGACATAAATTTTTTAATTGGAGATGCAAATGCTGAAACTTGGAGAAAAAGGGGCCATCCCCCAGAATGATAATGAAACTTATGCCATTGCACCCCACATCCCCTGTGGTGTGGTGACACCGGATCTGCTCAGAAAGATTGCGGATGTTTCCGAAAAATATCAGGCCAAAGCCGTAAAGATCACCGGAGCCACCCGTCTGGCGATTGTGGGATTGAAAGAATCCGATATCGATGCGGTATGGGAAGAACTGGGACTGGAAAAAGGCGCTGCAGTCGGACTTTGTGTCAGAAGTATCCGGGCATGTCCCGGGACCACGTTCTGCAAGCTGGGCAAACAGGATGCATTGGGAATCGGGATGAAACTGGATCAGAAATACCATGCCACTGCCTTGCCGGGTAAATTCAAGATGGCCGTTTCCGGGTGCAAGCTCAGCTGCTCGGAATCCTGGGTCCGGGATATCGGGTTGATCGGATTTCCTGAAGGATGGACTCTGACCATCGGCGGAAATGTGGGGATGACCCCCCGGATAGGCAAGGAGCTGGCGGCCGGACTGGATGATGCTCAGGTGATGGCTGCCGTGGAACAGGTGATCGCTGTGTATACGGATCAGGCAAAACCCGGGGAGCGTCTGGGGAAAATGATTGAGCGGGTCGGGCTGGACCCGTTCAAAGCAGCGCTTTAATGATCCGCGTTATCCCGGGAAATCGATTTCGCCCTTTGAGCCGTACCGGAAAGCCCAGCAATGCAGGATGTGGGAGAATCCGGTACGGCTTCAATCGTTGATTAATCAACGATCCCTCCTTTTGCAGGGCTTATATTATTAGGGTAAGCCCTACTCCTCACTTATCAAACCCGCCATTTTTTTGTTTATTTCTAATTTTTTGCTTGACAATGCAATCGAATTGTATCAAAAAAATGGCTATGAAGTAAGTACAATAAAGCAGCATTGCCCAGGGTCATTTTATTCGTAAACAGGGGGAGGGATTTTATGTCATCAAATCAATACTTTAATCACGAAGGACCGTGGTCGGATGCCACTGATTCGCTGATGTGCACGGATACCGGCGATTGGCGATCCAAGCGTCCGGTTGTAGACAAAGAAAAATGTATTTTCTGCGGGTTTTGCGCCATTTATTGCCCGATCCATGTGATGGAAATGACAGCGGACAGCTGTTTTGCGCCGGATCTGGATTTTTGCAAAGGATGCGGTATCTGCGCAAAAGAATGTCCCAAAGGCGCGATCACCATGGTTTCGGAAGGGGAGTTTGTATCATGAATGCCACAGCTGTTTCGTCTAAAATTCAAGTCATCACCGGTAACGCGGCGGCCGCCATTGCCGCCAAACTGGCCCGGCCCGATGTGGTGGCCGCCTATCCCATCACCCCCCAGACAGAAGTGATTGAACAGATTTCGAGTTTTCACGCCTCCGGTGAGATGGATTGCGAACTGATCACCGTGGAAGGCGAAAATTCCGCCATGAATGCGGTGATGGCGGCATCCCTGGCCGGTGGCCGGGTGTTTACCGCATCCTCCTCCTGGGGCCTGGTGTTCATGTATGACGCGGTTCTGGCCACCGCCGGGGCCAGAGCCCCTGTGGTCATGGTCAATGTGAACCGGGAAACCCCGGGCATCATTGCCGTGTCTTCCGGCCAGCAGGACATGATCTCCACCAGGGATGCCGGCTGGATCTTTCTGATTGCCGAAAACTGCCAGGAGATTATGGATCTGGTGCTTCAGGCATATCGCCTGGCCGAGGATTACGATATTCAAGTGCCGGTCATGGTGCATTATGACGGGTTTTTTCTGTCCTATCTGTCTGAAGGCGTGGATATCCCGGCGCAGGAAGCCGTGGACCGGTTCCTGTCCGTACTGGCATCCCAGCCCAAACGCACGGTGCTTCGGCCCGGTGAAAAACTGGGCGTGGGAACCCATGGGATTTTAGGCGGATACATGGAACTGCGCCATAAACATATGACCGCCATGGAACGGTCCAAAGCCAAATTCGATGCCATTGACCAGGAGTTTGCCGACATTTTCGGCCGGGCCTACGGCGGGCAGGTTGAAGAGTATCTCACTGATGATGCGGATATGGTCCTGGTGGGATCCGGTTCCATGTGCGGTACCATCAAGTCGGTCATTGATGAACAGCGGGAAAAAGGCGTCCGCATCGGCCTGGTGAAGATTCGTATGTATCGCCCGTTTCCCCATCAGACCCTGGTCAAGGCCCTCAAGGGGAAAAAAGCCATCGGCGTGGTGGACCGAAGCCTGGCGTTCGGGTTTGACGGCGGTCCCATCTACACGGAATTGAAAGCGTTTGAAACCAAGCTGGACGGCGCGAAACTGGTCAGTTTCATCGACGGCATCGCCAATACCGATATCACCAAAACCAATGTAAAACAGATGATCCAAATGACGGCAGATCTGGCGGACGGCAGGGATGTTCCTGAAGTGACATGGGTATCTTATCCGGAAGCCAACAAAGACCGGGGGGGGAAATAACATGGCTGAGAATAAAAAAGGCCGGCTGACCAAAGTGCTGGATTACCTTAAATATGACGACCCGTTTTCAAAGGGGGTGGCGTTTTGCCCGGGATGCGGTCTGGAGCTGCTGCTGCGGTTCATCCCCCGGGTTCTGGGAAATGACATCATCATTACCGGCACCCCGTCCTGTTCCGCTCCGGTGCTGCTGGGGCAGAACAGGCAGTCCTGGCATACCCTGTCCTATTTCGGCACCCTGATGACCGGGGCCGCCGCCAATGCCACGGGCCTGGTGCGGTACTACAAAAAGGCAGGCATCGACAACACCGTGGTCTGTTTCAACGGCGACGGCACCGCCAACGACATCGGGTTCGGGAATCTGTCCGGAGCGGCAGAGCGCAACGAACCGTTCATCTATATCTGTTATGACAATGAAGGGTACATGAATACCGGGAT
>CALGAJ010000247.1 GCA_937951975.1 uncultured Desulfotignum sp. | reverse complement strand
CCGGCCCACCGGGCCGGGGCCCCGCAGCAGCCCGTGACAAACCCGGTACGGCCGGGCAGGTTTGCCAGTAAAAATTCATACACCTGGATCACCTGGTCCGGGGCGGATCCCAACAGCTGGCACCCGGGAAAAAAGATCTGGTCTGATCGGCCGCTTCCCGGGGCATGGCGGGCAAAAAAACAGGCATCCCCGGCAGCATGGGCCATTTCCTGGAGCGCGAAATCATGGGCAGACACCGGCATCCGGCCCGACTGGACCATTTCCTGCCGTGCTTCCAGGCACAGGTCTGCCATGGAAAAATCGGTGGGACACACGGTTTCGCATAACCGGCACAGGCTGCATGAATTGATCAGCAGGTTGGCCTTTTTTTCACCCTTGACAATGGCGGCATTGTTGTAGATCTCCCGGGCGTATCTGCGGGGATATCCCTTGAATTCCGTCAGATAGGTGCACACACGCAGACACCGGGAACAATCGCACTGGATGCAGCGGTCCGCCTCCCGGGCTGCCAGGTCACGATCGCGGGTCACGGCGCCGGTGCCGGGATCTGCGACCAGGTCCATCCTGGGGCAGGGTGTTACCCCACTGATATCGGTGGACAGCCGGGTGGAGATCGCCCCTTCCCGTTCCCGGCCGGCCGTGGGGGAGACCTGTGACAGCGACCGGTCCATGGAGGTGGCGGCTTTCCGGCCCTGGGCCGCAAACGCCACCGGATGAGACCGGGAGTCCAAAGGGGGGTCGGTTTCCAGAAATCCGCCGGCATAAATCCGGGGGTGTGAGGTGCTGCCGAAAACTGTATCCACCACCGGCCGGCCCGTGTCATCCCGGTCAAACCCGGTAAAGGGGTCCCCCGGGGAATCTTCGCCGATATACACGGCATCGAACGACAGGTCTGTCTGGGGAGGGAATGCGGCATCCGGAGAATCCGCAATCCTGAATTCAACCCCGAACGCGTCCAGGGCCTGGATTTCCTGTGCCAGGATTTCCAGGGGCAGGACAGCACTGGAAATCTCCCGCAGATTGCCTCCCAATGCATCGCTCCGGTCAAACACGGTCACGGTATAGCCTTTGAGACCCAGGTCCCAGGCAACGGTCAGGCTGCTCAGACCACTGCCCCAGATCCCCACGGTCCGGCCTTTGGCGGTTGGGAGGAACCGTTTTTTCCGCCTTGTCCGTCCGGCGGCACAGATCCGTTCCAGGTGGCCGATGGCCACGGGGTCATCCAGGTGGTTTCGGATGCAATGGGCTTCACAGGGATGATCGCAGATCCGGGCAAGAATGTCCGGCAGCGGCAGGGCGGTTTCAATCACCTTGAACGCCCGGTCCATGTCTTTGTTCCGCATGTGCCCCAGAAATGCCTTGACATCCAGGTGAAACGGGCAGGCTGCGGAACAGAACGCCGGTTCCTCCTGGATGCATTTTTCTTCAAATTCAGTGAGACGGGCTTTTTCCATGGGGGCCACGCAGGGGATGGTGCCCGGGGAGGGCGGAACCGGACCGTCGGTTCCGCCGTCTCCGGGCCGGTTGAGAATTACATTTTTTTCAGTTCTGCCAATACTTTGTCCGGCGTGGCCGGCAGGCGTTTGATCCGGACTTTGCAGGCATTGTATATGGCGTTGATAATCGCGGCATGGGGGGATGTCAGCGGCAGTTCACCCACACCGGCCGCCCCGAAGGGACCGTGTTCCCGGGGGGATTCCACATACATCAGTTCCATGTCGTCGGGAATGGCCTTGATATAGGGAAACCCCGCCCCCATCATGGAGGAATGCTTTTTGAGATCCTCATAATCCTCGAACAGGGCCAGGCCGATGCCCTGGGCCAGGCCGCCGTACATCTGGCCGTCCACGGTGAGCCGATTGTTGATTTTGCCCACATCCGCCACGGCCGTCATCTTGTCGACCCGGGTTTTACCCGTGGCGGTCTCCACGCAGACCTGGGCCATGAACACCCCGTACATATAGACGGCAAACGGATTGCCCTGGGCGTTTTCATCACAGTTAGTGGCCGGGGCGGTCCAGGAACCGGTATATTCCAGGGGGATATTTTCCTGTTTCATTTCGTCGTAGGAACGGAAGCTGCCGTCGCTTTTACGCATGGCGCCCATCAGCATCTCACAGGCCGCTTTGATGGCCTGGCCCGTGACCACCTGGGACCGGCTGCCGCCGGCAGGACCACTGTCCGGCACCAGGGAAGTATCGTTCATGACCAGGTGGATGTTTTCAGGGGAAATTCCTAAGGGCCTGAGGGCTTCATGGGCGGTTCCCAGGGATCCGCTGTCCGCGCCCTGGCCGTGGTCTTCCCAGGAGTTGAACACGGTCACGCTGTTGTCCGGGTTCAGGCAGATTTTGACCTGGGAACTGTCCGGTCCGTCCAGGCCGCACCCGTAAACGCCCACGGACAGCCCCACGCCATATTTGAACGCATCGTTGCTGGCCTGCTGGGCCGCTTTTTTCGCTGCGTCATATTTGGGTCTGAGTTTTTCAAACATCTCCGGCAGGCTCAAGCTGTCCGGCACAGAACCGGTGGGAGAAGTGGCGCCTTTCCGGTACACATTTTTCACCCGCAGGTCAAAGGGGTCCATGCCCAGTTTTTCAGCCAGCATGTCCATGAGCACTTCCGAGGCGAATTCGCTCTGGGGGGAGCCATAGGCCCGGAAGGCCGATCCCCAGGCATGATTGGTGCACACGGTCCGGCCTTCTCCCCGGATCCGGGGGATATGGTATCCGGCCCCGATAAACTGGGCCCCCCGCAGGGTGACCAGGTCACCGAATTCGGAATAGGGACCGTGGTCAACGGTCCAGTCGCTTTCCATGCCCTGGAGGGTGCCGTCCTTGTCTGCTGCGAGACGCAGGTTGATGAAAAACGGGGACCGCTTGCCCGTATAGGTCTGCTGCTGGTACCAGGTGTAGTTCAGGAACACTGGTTTTCCCGTGGCCAGGGCCGCAACGCCCAGGAGCGCTTCCATGGTGGGGGAAAACTTGTACCCGAATGTGCCGCCGGCAGGGTTCTGGACCAGAATGAGTTTTTCCGGTTCAATACCGATGCCGGGCGCGATCATGGCATGGTGCAGGTGCAGGCCGATGGATTTGGAATGGATGGTCAGGCGGCCGTCCTCGCCCGGATAGGCAAATCCCACATCCGGTTCAATGGGCATATGGGGCTGCCGGCCGACATAGAAATCATCTTCCACCACCACATCGGCAGCATCGAAACAGGGTCCGGTATCCTCCCCTTTCTGGATCTTCTGGGTAAAGTAGACATTGGGGGTGCCCGGATGGATCTCGATGGCATCATCGGCCATGGCGGCCGGGGCGCTCATGTATTCCGGCAGCGGTTCCAGGTCCACCACCACTTTTTCCGCCGCGGCCCGGGCGTTTTTCAGGGTATCGGCACACACGATGGCAATGGCATCCCCGAACTGGAACACCTTTTCATCGCATAGAATCGGCCGGTCCCAGCCGTCCCCCTTGTTGGTGGGAAAGGTGATCAGGCCGGTGATCCGGTTTTTTCCCGGGACGTCCTTGTGGGTGACCACTTTGTAGACACCGGGCATTTTTTCCGCTTCCGAAGTGTCAATGCCTTTGATGTTGGCATGGGACACTTTTGCCTGGACCAGTGCCAGGTGAAGGGTTTCCGGCGGCATTTTGATTCCCAGGTCTGCCCCGTAATCACAGGTGCCGGTCACCTTTGCCAGGGCCGTGGGCCGGGGATATTTGGATCCCCAGATCCGGCCGTCGTCCGGCAGTTTGAACGACAGTTCCTCCGGGGTCATCTGTTTGTTCATCACTTTGGCCGCATCCATGACCGCATCCACAAGGGGTTTGTAACCGGTGCACCGGCAGGCGTTTTTGTGTTTCTGGAACCAGTCTCTCACCTCGTCCCGGGAGGGGGCCGGGGTTTCATCGAGCA
>CALGAJ010000246.1 GCA_937951975.1 uncultured Desulfotignum sp. | reverse complement strand
TGACCAGGGCCGGGTCCATGATGGGGTCCGGCGGCATGATCGTCATGGACGAAGACACCTGCATGGTGGATGTGGCCCGGTATTTCATCGAGTTTCTGACCGACGAGTCCTGCGGCAAGTGCGTGCCCTGCAGAGAAGGCCTGCGCCAGATGCACCGGATATTGACCAATATCACCAGAGGCAAAGGCAAGGAAGGGGACATCGAAATCCTGGAGGAACTGGCGGAAACCGCGGTGGAAGCCTCGTTGTGCGCTTTGGGAAAAAGCGCGCCCAACCCGTTTTTAAGCACGTTGAAATACTTCAGGGATGAATACGAAGCCCACATCAATGACCAGCGCTGCCCGGCCCTGTCGTGCAAGGAACTGATCAGCTTTTACATCGATCCGGACAGGTGCATGGGCTGCGGCACCTGCCGCAAACAGTGCCCGGCCGATGCCATCAACGGGGACAAGAAACTGATCCACATCATTGACCAGGACAAATGTACCCGGTGCGGCACCTGTTTTGAGGTGTGTCCGCCGAAATTTTCTTCCGTGGTCAAACTCTCAGGAGAACCCGTGCCGGACCCGGTGCCGGAAGAAGCGCGCACCGTCCGCAAAAAAAAGAAAGTGAAAGGATAGGTCATCATGGATGATATACAATTTGAAATCGATGGACAGACCGTGACCGCCGATCCGGGTATGACCGTCCTGGAAGTGGCGCAAAAGCACGGGATCGACATCCCCACTTTGTGCCATCATGAAAAACTGGAGCCGTTCGGGGGGTGCCGGCTGTGCATCGTGGAGGTGGAGGACCGGGGATGGACCAAATACGTGGTGTCCTGTGTGTTCCCGGCAGCTGCCGGCATCATCGTGAGAACCCGGTCCGAAAAAGTGGACCGGCTGCGCAAGACCATTATCGAACTGCTCATGGCCCACGCACCGGATGCGCCCCAGCTGGTTGAACTGGCAAAAGTGTACGGGGCCGATCCCAACCGGTATGAAAGAGATCCCTCGTTCTGCATCCACTGCGGCCTGTGCGTGCGGTATTGTGCGGAAGTGGCCGGCAAAAACGCCATCGGATTTGTAGACCGGGGCATCAACAAAGAGATCAGCTTTGTGCCCGAAATTGCGGCCAGATACTGCAACGACTGCAAAGAATGCTTCCCCTTGTGCCCGACTTCCTATCTCCAGGCCGCGTTTGTCTATGCCCAGGCCATGGCGTTTTCAACATCCTGACCAAAGGGGGACCCCATGACCGACCTGAAAAAGGCACAACACCTGATATTGAAATCAACACCGGTTCTGGGCAAAGAAAGCGTCCCGGTTCTGGACGCATTGAACCGGGTGCTGGCCCAGGATATCACTGCCATGGAAGCGTTGCCCGCAGCCGACATATCCGCCCTGGACGGATATGCGGTCCGGTACGCCGACCTCATCCCAGGTGCTTCGCCCGGCAATCACCCAATGGGGGTTGCCGGAGAATCCCGGGCCGGCAGCCCCTATGGCAGAACGGTCAATGAAAACGAGGCCATCCGCATCACGACAGGCGCCCTGATTCCGGACGGAGCGGATACGATCATCAAACAGGAAGACGCCATTGAAGAAGAAGGCACGCTCATCTGTATCCGCCGGCCCGGTTATGGCGAGGGCATCCGGTTCCGGGGGGAATCGATGCACAAAGGGGATGTGGTCCTGCATGCGGGTACCGTGCTCAACCCCCTTGAAATCGGGGTCCTGGCAAGCCTGAGGCGGGCCTATGTATCGGTCCATCGAAAGCCGGTAGTGGCGATTGTCTCCACAGGGGATGAACTGTCGGATTTCCATGAACCCTATACCTCGTTCAAGGCCATGAGTTCCAATCTCTACGCCCTGGCCGCACAGGTGATAGAAACAGGGGGTACCCCCCTGTGCATGGGGATTGTCAAGGATGACATCGAGGCGTTGCAGTCCGTACTGGATGATGCCTGTCACGCCGATGTCATCATTACCTCAGGCGGGTCGTCCAAAGGAAAATATGACTTGATCCATCAAACCTTTGAGACCATGGACGTCCACCTCCGGTTTTCCAACCGTTCCAGGAAACCCGGCAAACCCACCCTGTTCGGAACCCGGGGCAGTACCCTGTTTTTCAGCCTGCCGGGCAATCCCTATGCATCCATGCTTTCCTTTGATCAGCTGGTCAAGCCGGGATTGTACAAAATGATGGGACACCCGGATGTATTCAAGGTATATTGTCGGCTGAACGGCCATTTTTCAGGCATTGACACATTTTCCGGGCGAAACGCCTCCCGCGGGGACCGGCAGGGCCGGGCACCCCATGTCCTCCTGGGAAACCCATCCAGGAAGTCTGTTTCAGGATCATTTTCCCGCTGAGCCGCCCACGCCCCCCCTGAATCGCATCGATCTGAAACAGCCGGGACAAAAATGGTTGACATGGGTATGAAATCACCAATCCAGTCATAGACCTGCTGAAACCGCTTAGATATTGACAAGAAACAACCAATTATTATAAAGGACTCTTGTGGTTGGTAATCTTCATCTCAACTTAAACTGGAGAGGAAAAAATATGAAGACGTTCATGAAAAAAGGATTCGGAATTTTTATCGGCTGTGCCCTGGTATTGGCGGCAATGGGTGGGGTCAGCCAGGCGGCTGACTGCAAGGCGACTTTTGGAGACAGTGGGGTCGTTTTCAAACTGGCCACCGGCAGCCCCGGAGAGCTGGGCATGCTGGAAGAACTGGCAAATGCGTTCAATGAGAAACACGGTACGGCCATGTGCTGGGTCAAGGCAGGGTCAGGCAAATCCCTGAACCTGCTCAAG
>CALGAJ010000245.1 GCA_937951975.1 uncultured Desulfotignum sp. | reverse complement strand
CGCCCGGCGGATTGTCAACTGCGCAAATACCGGCACCCGGGTGCACCGGGGGGAGCGGTACGGCATGATTCAGTTCGGTTCCCGACTGGATCTGTATCTGCCCCCAACCTGCCGGATACAGGTCAAAAAAGGGGACAGGACAAAGGCCGGCGTGACCGTTATCGCAGAAATGCCGTCCACTTCGGCATAAACGAAGTTAACCGTTAACCATCATGATTTTTTATTCGTCATGACGTGGAGTTATTTTTAGTTTGGAGCAGATACCGATTACCAGACAGGGCTATGAAGCCCTGAAACAGGAGCTGGCAAGACTTAAACGCGAGGAACGTCCCGCAAACATCAAAGCCATTGAAACGGCCCGGGCCCACGGGGATTTGTCTGAGAACGCAGAATATCATGCCGCCAAGGAACGCCAGTCTTTTCTGGAGGGCCGCATCGGAGAGATCAGTTATAAACTGGGCGTTGCCAAGGTGATTGATCCGGATTCGGTTCCCAAAGATGTGGTCCGGTTCGCCAGCCGGGGGCTGGTGGAAAACCTGGACTCGGAAGAGCAGGTGGAGTATATGATTGTGGGACCGGATGAAGCGGACATCAAACTGGGAAAAATTTCGGTTTCCTCTCCTTTGGGCAGTGCCTTGATCGGTAAGCGGGCCGGTGATGAAGCCGTGCTCCAGGCCCCGGGCGGCAAACGGATATATGAAATTATAGATATTTTATAGACTTAATCTATTCAGGAGAAATAACGTGGCACGAGTCACCATTGAAGATTGTCTGAAAAATGTGAACAACCGGTTCGAACTGGTGCACCTGGCAGCCAAACGGGTCCGCCAGGTCAGGGAAGGGGCTGAACTTCTGGTCCCGCGGAGTAAAAACGGGGATGTGGTCACCGTGTTGCGGGAAATTGCCGCCGGGCGGATCAAGGTCGAACCTGACCCGGATATTCCGGGCGTCTGATCTATCGGCCCTGCAGCCATGATCGATACACAGAATCAACCCGATTATCGGAGAATTCCCATAGACAAGGTAGGCATCAAAGGCCTGAAATACCCGGTCAAGGTGCTGGACAAAAACCGGGGCACCCAGTCCACGGTGGCGGATATCAGCATGTATGTGGATCTGCCCCACCAGTGCAAGGGGACCCACATGAGCCGGTTTGTGGAAATTCTGCATCAGTCCCGGACCCGCATTTCCCTGGAATCTTTGACCACGATTCTGGCGGATATGAAAAAGATCCTGGGCGCCCAATCCTCTCATATTGAAATCACGTTTCCCTATTTCATCGCCAAACAGTCCCCCAGTGCCGGGGTCAGCGGATTGATGGACTATACCTGTTCCATTATCGGATCATCCAATTCCGGGTATCCCACAGACATCATTTTAAAGGTGGCCGTGCCCGTGACATCGGTGTGTCCCTGTTCCAAAGCGATCAGCGACTGCGGTGCCCACAACCAGCGGGGGGAAGTCCTGGTGAGCGCCCGGTTCAAAAAACTGATCTGGATCGAGGATATTGTTTCCATCGTGGAGCGGTCCGCCTCCTGCGACATCTTTTCCGTTCTCAAACGGGAGGATGAAAAATTCGTCACGGAAAAAGCCTACAACAATCCCAAGTTTGTGGAAGACCTGGCCCGGGATGTGGCCAAAATCCTGATGGCGGATCCCAACATCACCTGGTTTTCCGTAAGCGCGGAAAACTTCGAATCCATCCACAACCACAGCGCCTACGCCTTCATCGAAAAATAGGGGTCAGGCCTGCGTTATTGTCGTTATTGGCATCAATAACGACAATAAAGCAGGCCGAACCCCGGCCCCTTGACTTGTTACCATCCTTAGCGATAAAATAATTCTGTAGTGTGTAGTCTTGATCTATTGGGAGATGGTATGATGGAAAAAAAGAAATACATATATTTTTATGATAACGGCATGTGGTTAGGATATTGGGAAGAATTCCCCGACTACATGACCCAGGGCGTCTCTTTGGAAGAACTTCAGACCAATTTAAAGGATATTTACCAGGATTTGACCGGTGGGAGTATTCCCTGTGTACGTCATTTGGGGGAAATGGACGTTGCATGAACCGGAAAGATATAATCCGGGATATTAAGCGCATGGGGTGTATATTTATTCGACATGGCGGAAAACACGACTGGTATCAAAATCCGCTTACAAAGGCGTGTCAACCGATTCCAAGACATCGGGAAATCAATGAGATCTTGGCTAAAAATATTTTGAAGAAACTGGGAAATTGATTTCCCACCGAAACCCGGCACTCCGATAACGACAATAAGGCAGGCCTGACCCCCACAACTGACCCCCACAAACTCGATTGGATATTGCTATGGCACGAAAACCACGTATCCATTATTCTGGAGCATTGTATCATGTCATGCTCAGAGGAAATGACAGGCAGACGGTCTTTCATCAAGATGCTGAATGCAGATATTTTGAAGACATCCTGGCCCAGGGACTGGCGCAGTACGCGATCGTGCTGCATGCATACTGCTGGATGAAAAATCATGTGCATATGGCGCTGCAGGTTCGGGACGAGCCGCTTTCAAAACTGATGCAGAATATTTCGCAACGCTATACCTGGTGGTTCAATAAGCGGCATGATCGGGCAGGGCATGTATTTCAGGGAAGGTACAAAGCCATTCTTGTGGATAAGGATGTCTATCTGAAGGAACTGATTCGCTACATCCATCTGAACCCGGTGCGTGCCGGCATGGTCGCCGATCCCCTGGATTATTCCCGGAGCAGCCATGCGGCGTATGCCGGCAAAATCCGGCCCCCTGACTGGTTGAGCATTGACATGGGACTGGGGCAATTCGGAACAACGGAATCGGATGCCCGGGCCGTTTATCTGCATTTCATGGGACAGACAACCGGAGATGAATTGCTGGATCAGCTTCGTCACGGCAGCCGTTCAGAAGGGCGGATTCTTGGCAATGATAATTTTATCCAGGAAGCCCTCGGCCGAAAAGATGAAACAATCCAGGCACAGATCGCAATCGAAGCGCTGGTGGATCTGGTCGCCGGGGTTTACCAGATCCCGGTCCGGGAGATGACCAGTGCAAGCCGCGCCAGGCATGTGACACAGGCCAGAGCCATGGCCACACTCATCGGGATGGATCATTGCGGGTACCTGGTGTCTGATTTATCCCGGTATTTCAACCGGGATATGCCGGCATTGAGCAGGCAGGTGAAGGCCCTTCGCGCCCGGCTTGAAAAAAATCGCCCCCTGCGGGAAAAAGCGGCATGTATCCAGGACCAAATAACGACAATAAAGCAGGCCTGACCCCGCCTTTTTTCTTGCACTAAATCCAAAGATAGTATATTTATTTTGGAATGAATTCCAAAAATATTATAATAAG
>CALGAJ010000244.1 GCA_937951975.1 uncultured Desulfotignum sp. | reverse complement strand
CAATGATGGTGGGCGGGCATCCGATGACCAGCATGATGAACGAGGTGGTCATGGGCGCCATCAAAGCCACGGATTTGGGGGACATCTCCATCAGCTCCGCCATGGGCAGGGTGATGGGCAGCATCAGTGCCACGGCCGCCGAGTTGGACATCAAACTGGACAGAAACGAGCCGAAAAAACTCATGCCGTAATACACCACAAATTCCGGTTTTCCGTCCAGAAGCGGCAGGCATACCTCTGCCAGGTAACGTCCGGCCCCACTTTCCAGCATGGCCACGCCCAGAGAAACCCCGGCACCGAAAACGATCCAGGATTCCCAGGGAAACTTGTCACAGATGGTTCTGAAAGAGATCCATCCGGGTCCGCAGAATCCCAGAATGGCAAAAGCGGCCGGGACACTGTAGTGCCAGCCGGTCAGGTCTCCCATGAACCAGAGCACAAAGGTGAAGATAAAAATCACCAGCACCCCGATTTCCGCCCCTTTCATGGGGCCGGGGTCTGACAGCTCCACGCCTTCCAGTTCTTTTTCCTCAGGTCGAAGCAGCAGCCACAGCACGGCCCAGGTGGCCACGGCCGTCACCACACAGATGGGAAACTGGATAAATATATATTCCAGAAATCCCACAGAGATGGTGCCGCCGCTGAATTTGTTCAGCACTTCCAAAGCCAGGGGGTTGCGCCCGCCGCCCAAAAGAGTGCCGAATCCGCCGGCAGACGCGGCCAGAGGGATCAAAAGCATGAAAAACATGGGCAGCCGGTGCCCCTGACCCGGTTTCAGGCCCATGCTCATGAACACGGGCACGAACGCAAACACCATGATCACGGTGATGGTGGCGTCATGGAACACCGATGAGGTGATGGTGCACCCGACGGCCAGAATCAGGCTCAGACGCTTGATCCGGGTGCCGGCAAATTTGAGCAGGTTGTACATGATGCGGTTGGCCAGACCCACTTCATTGAGCACGACACCGAACATGATGATCATGAGTACAAACATAACGGCCGGACTGGCAAACGGGGCCCAGGCAGCCTGGGCCGGCTGGATTTTCAGAAAAATCAGACCGGCCCCGGATAAGAGAGCGGTGGCACCGATGGGCACGGCTTCGCTTACCCACAAGAAAACGATGGTGGTCAGCAAAGCCAGAAGCCGGTGGCCTTCCGGGGTCAGGGTTTCCGGCCGGGGCAGCAGCATGACCACAATGCCCAAAGCCAGGGATATGATAAATTTTATAATGATCGACTTGGTGCTTGCCGGTTCTTTCACAGATTCAACTTCAGCCATAACACAATTACTCCAAATACGTTTTTAAGATTATTGTTCATGTTATCATGATGAAACGATCCTTAAAGAGTATAAATCATCACATTTTTAAATACTGGACTGCTTGAACGCCTCAGCCAGCCGGATTTTTTCCTCTATTTCCAGGTGCCTTGCAAAGGCCTGTTCCGCTTTTGCAATCAGATCCTCGATGCTGGTGGGTTTCTGAAGATAATCCGTGGCTCCGGATTTCAACCCTTCCACGGCAGAGTCTGCCGTGGCATGGCCGGTGAGCATGATCACCTCGATTCTGGGATACCGCTGTTTGATCTTTTTCAGGGTTTCCACTCCGTCCATGCCCGGCATTTTTACATCCAGGATCACCACATGCACCAGTTCCTGTGCCAGTTTTTCAAGGCATGCCTCACCGCTGGTTGCAGTGATCACATCATACCCTTTCTTGCGGATCATTTTTCCGGTGGTCTGAAGAAACCGTTCTTCATCATCCACCAGCATGAGCCGCATTTTGATCATGGTTACCATTTTGATCTCCTTTGATTTATGAAAACATCTTTTCAGTGGTTGATCATCCGCCCCCATTCATTTGTGAATGACCGGATGAATATTTTTTTATTTGGTATTTACCGATCTTGAACCGGGCATTGTTTGACCATGTTGAATATGGTTTCCACCACATCACTGAGCCGTAAGATACCGATAATATCCCGGGTGTTTTTCACCAGCAAAGACTGGGTCCGGACCAGAACGAACTGGTGAATGGCCTGGTCCAGGGAATCATTTTCACTGATGAAATCCGATTCTGAAGGAATGTGCATGAAATCTCTGGCACAGCAGGCCGCAGCTTTGCCGCACAGATTGTTCAAGGGCTTTTCCCACAGATGGTATTTTTGAATCTGGGCATGAAACTGGTCCGGGGAATAATCCGCCACCAGGTGATATTTAGACCCCAGTTTCCGGTTGATGGTATGGTACAGTTCCTCGATTTCATTATATTTGGGCTCAAGACCCTGGAGAAAATCCAGGTAGCTGATCCGACCCACCACCTGGTTTTGGCTGTTGGTGACCAGGATGGCCCGGTGTTTGAGCTTTTCGCTGTCGAAGCGGTCCCGGGCCTGTTCCAGAGCCAGAACCGCTTCCGCCATGGTGGCGTTTTCATTCACGGTGGCATAATCGGCCAAAGGAACCATGATCTCTTTTACCAGGGTGGTTTTCATGCGTTTCCTCCAAAAACTTTTGTTTATCTCTTGAATCCTTCTTCTATCAGACCCGGTAAATCCTGTAAAACGGTTTCGGTAGATCGGTCCATAAACAGGTCCACGGGGGTATGTATTTTCAGTTGCGTTTCACACCTTTTGCGTTTTGCAAATTTTATACCGATAAACAGTTAAATGCATTTGTTCATCATCAGGTTTCATTGATGAGCGGTAATACAGCAAATTCCGTTTTTCAAAGGGGTCTGAAACATCCCTGACGCATCCGGCCTGTTTGGTAAAAATTTATCAATGCGTAAAAATAACTGACAATCCGTCCGGGCATATTCCGGTAAAGAGGCCTGTTTTTCAGGGTGACACCGGATGAAAATGAAATGGCATGTTAATTGCTGATTCGCTCAGTAACTGAAAGCCTTTTTTGAAGAAACCATGGACCTGAACAGACAAGGAGGGATGAAATGAAGAAAATCGATACAATCCTGGTTTGTGTGGATTTCTCCCCGTATACCCGGATGACACTGGAATCCGCCGTGGCCATTGCCCGGGGCACCCAGGCGCACATTGTGGCGTTCAATGTTATCAATCAGCGGGATGTGGCCAGTGTGGGCATGGTCAGTCAATTTTATCCGGATCGGCTCGATGTGAATGATTATGTCCGGGATTTGAAAAAGGAACGCCATGAAAATCTGACGGCACTGATTCACAGCGAGTTTGCAGAATACAAGGGGAAAATGACCGTGAATATCGATGTGGGATATCCATGGGAAAGTATTATCCAGGCCGCCAAAACCCATGAAGCCGATCTCATTGTCATGGCCAACAAGGGCCGGGGCAATCTGTCCCGGGTGCTGTTCGGCAGTACGGCGGAAAAGGTGTTCAGGCATTCTCCCGTGCCCGTGGTCAGTATCAGGGATCCGGACACCTTTAAAGGAAGAGAATAATGGATAAAAAAGGTCTTGAAGAAAATACCCGGGCCAGACGCGTCAAGCGCAATATCCTGACCTATATGATTATCATCCCTTTGATGCCACTTTTTCTGGCCGTGGGTATCAGCTTCTACTATTTTACCACCGCACTGGAAAACAGTTCCACCCACAGCCTGAAACGCATTGTGGGAGACCATCGGGACATGATCGAATCATTTCTTCTGGAACGGAAATCCGATCTCGAACTGGTAACCCATCTGTTTGATTTTGAATCCATCAGCCGCAACCAGGTCATCGACGAGATGTTTGAGATCCTGAGAATCAAATCCGGTGCATTCATTGATCTGGGATTGTTTGATTCCCGGGGACTTCATGTAAAATACTCGGGCCAGTATCAGTTGACCGGAAAATTGTACAAAGATGAATTCTGGTTCCGGGAAGTCATGGACAAGGGGCATTTCATCAGTGATGTGTTTCTGGGATACCGGAACGTGCCGCATTTCATCATTGCAGTGAAAAAAGGAGAGGGAAACGATGCCTGGATTCTCAGAGCCACCATCGATACCCTGTATTTTGACCGCCTGGTTTCCAGTGTGAGAATCGGAACTTCCGGAGAAGCCTATATTCTGAACAAAAAAGGGATGGCCCAGACCGGGCGCAGGTCCGGCGGTGTGAATCTTTTGGATCAGGATCCGGAGTTTTCCGAACTGATATCGTCACCCGGCAGCATTCACACCTTTCTTAAACCGGACCATCAGGGGGTGAAGTTTCTGTATGCCACCACCTGGCTTAAAGACCAGGAATGGCTCCTGGTGGTGAGGCAGGAAAAAAAAGATGCGTTCCGGTTTTTTTACTATGCCCTGTATGCCGGCCTGGTGATCATTTTGCTGGGCATCGCCATCATTGTGGGCATGTCATTTTTCATGACGGAAAAGCTGTTTAGGCGCATCGAACAGCTGGGAAGGGATAAAAAAGACCTGGGCAATCAGCTGATCCGGGCGACCCAGCTGGCGGAGGTGGGAGAAATGGCGGCCGGGTTTGCCCATGAAATCAATAATCCGCTTCAGATCATCAAAAGTGAACACGCCCTGATGGACTCGATTTTCAAGGATCTGTATGAAAATAAAAAAATAGACCCGAAAGATGAAGAGATCCTGGAACTGGAGGATTCTTTGTCCCAGATCGCGCTGCAGGTGTCCAGGTGCTCGGATATCACCCGGGCGATTCTCAAATTCGGGCGCAAGAATGAAACCCGGGTCCAGCTGCTGTATCCCGGTGAGCAGATTCCGGAAATTCTCAAGATGATCGAACAGCGGGCCAGCGTGGAAGGCATATCCGTGTTTCAGAACATCCCGGAAGATCTGCCCGGATTCATGGGAGATGCCTCCCAGTTTCAGCAGGTCATGCTCAACCTGTTCAACAATGCCATTGACGCGATCATGGAACAGCATCCGGATGCCGGGGGCCGACTGGATATCCAGGCGGCCGTGAAGGATGAAAAATGGATCGAGATCCGGGTCACGGATAATGGGGCCGGTATTCAGCCGGAACATATCGAAAAGGTGTTTTCTCCGTTTTTTACCACAAAGCCGGTGGGTAAAGGCACCGGTCTCGGGTTGTCTGTGTGTTACGGCATTATCGAGAGTTTTGCCGGCACCATGGATGTGACCAGCCGGGTGAATGACGGCACGACCTTTATTATCACTCTGCCTAAGGCGGAAATGGAAACACCGGATGACTGAGGCGGTTTTTTGCGCCGGAAGGAAGGATGACGTGGAAAAAATGACACTGATGCTGGTGGATGATGAAGAGCGGTATCTTCAGACCACAGCCAAATTGATGGGGAAAAAAGGAATTGATGTCATCACGGCCCAAAGCGGGGAACAGGCCCTGGAACTGCTCAGAACCCATGATGTCCATGTGGTGATCCTGGATATCAAGATGCCGGGGATGGACGGATTCAAGACCCTGCGGGCCATCAAAACTCTTTGTCCGCCGGTGGAGGTGATTTTTCTCACCGGTCACGCCACCATGGATTCGGCCATCGAGGGCCTCCAGTTCGGGGCGTTTGATTATGTGATGAAACCGGCGGATATCGATGACATTGTGACCAAGGCGTATGAGGCATTCGAAAAAAGACGGCGGCTTGATGAAAAGATCAGGGGGCTGTCATCCGGCAGCATGACGAATGTCCGCGACGATAAACAATAATGATTGGAATCTCAAACTGAAGCAATGGAGGGAGATACATGAAAAAAGAAAAAAAAGTGACGGGATATGACAAATATATCAACTGGAAGGTGTTTATCTTTCCGGTCCTGGCAATGGCGATTCTGCTGCTGATTCCCACGCCCAAAGGGATGAAGGATGTGGGCACCCAGTACAAAGTGGGTCCCAAGGCGGTTGTCAATCACCTTACCCGGGAACTGTTCGAGGTGGACAGTGTGGATGCGGCCCAGTGGCAGCTGCTCACCGCAAGGATCATGGAAACCAACATGCAGATGGGTGCATTGAAAAAGGCCCGCTTTCTGGCAAGGGACCTGAAATGGTGCCAAAAAAACAAGATCGATGCGGACCCGAAGAATTTCGACCTTGCGTACAACTATATCAAGGATGAGGTGGATGAGGAACGGTATCTGACAGTCATGAACCAGGCCCTGGATCTGAGAAAACAGGGGTTGACCTATGAGGAACTGACAGGAAAGGATAAGGCGGCGGCGGATAAAGGGGCCTGGCATATCCAGGTGGCCATTGCCGTGGGCGCGTTTGTGGTCCTGTGTTTTCTGACCGAATGTATTCCGCTGCCGGCAGTGGCGTTCTGCATCGGGCTGATGTATGTGTTCACCGGGGTTCTGTCCAGAGAAGCCGTGGCCATGCTGTACTGGAGTGATGCGTGCTGGTTTATCATGGGCAGCCTGATGTTTGCCGCGGCATTCGTCAAGACCGGGGTGGACAAACGGGTGTGTCTGGCCATGTTCAAAAAACTGGCCGTGCCCAACACCAAGTGGATCACCCTGGTGTTCTTTGTGATCATCGCGCCCTTGGCCGCTTTTATTTCCGATCACGCCCTGGCCGCCATGTTCCTGCCCATCGGGATGCTGCTGTATCAAAACAGCCTGACCGACGAGGTGCCGGAAGACAAGGAACTGGCCAAGCTGCTGATGATCACCATTGCAATGGCCTGTAACATCGGCGGCCCCGGGGCCCCTTCCGGCGGTGCCAGAAACGTGATCATGATGACCTATCTCACCGACATGTTCGGCATCGATATCGGATATTTTCAATGGGTCACCTACTGCTTTCCCTTTGTGCTGGTCATGATTCCGGTCACCTGGTTTCTCACCAACCTGCGGTTCAGGCCGAAAATCATCTCCCTGGCCCCGGCCATGGATCATTTGAGAACGGAAATCGATAAAATGGGCGGGTGGAACCGGCAGCAGATCTGGGCCCTGGTGATTTTTGTGATCATGGTGTTCGGGTGGTTCACGGAAAAATCATTCTATCAGATGGGGATCGTGCCCATCCGGCTGGGCATCGGCGTGATCGCCGTGGCCGGCGCCATCGCCTATATCATCACCGGGGTGGTCAACTGGCGGGATTACCAGGAAAAAGTGGACTGGGGCGTGGTCTGGCTGTATGCCGGCGCCATCATTTTCGGCCGGACCCTGGACAGCACCGGGGCTGCCTACTGGCTGGCCCGGTCCGTAATCGATTTTCTGGCCCAGTTCGGCATGGAATCGGGCCTGCCCCTGCTCATGGTCAGCAACGGCATGACATCGGTGCTGACCAACCTCATGGCGGACGGTCCGGCAGCCGCGTCCGTGGGACCCATCGCCCTGAACATGGCGGGCATGGTACATCCGGGATCCACCTATCTGCCGTTCATGGCCATGGCCACGGCCATTGCGTCCTCGTTTGCCTACTGCCTGATCATCGGGACCCCGCCCAATGCCATCGTGTATGCCAGCG